>JAYVRQ010000585.1:0-3803 GCA_043776145.1 Chthoniobacteraceae bacterium | reverse complement strand
GAGTCGCTGCTGCCGCCTTTGTCGGTTGCCGAGTCGCCTTCCTCCTCGTCGTCTTCACGATGGCGGCGGCTGTTTTCCCGGCCTTCGCTGCTCGCAAGCGCGATCCATTCGGCATCGGGATCGCTGTCGGTCGGCTTTGCGTCGTCGGGAGTGCGGCGGCGGACACCTTCGACCGTGAGATAAAAGAGCCCGCGCTGCGCGTCTTCGCCGCCCTGCTCGATCCGCAGGAGCGAAGGTGCGAAATCGAACGCGGAATAGTTCATCTCGTGATCGTTCCTTTTCACGATGGTCTGCACCGAGGAGTGAAAATTCGCGATGTCGTCAAAGGTCATGTCGCCATGAAGGCCGGGCGACTCGAAGCCGCCGTCCGTCTGCGAGACGAGGTGATTGATCTGACCGCCGGGGACGCGGGCCAAGGTGAAGCGCAGGTGATTATATCCGCGCGATTCGATATTCAGTTTGCGCTCGCCGTTCAGTGCGAGGATGCCGCCTTTGCCGAGCACGTTTGCGAGTCGCGGGAACATCGGCACGTTCACAATGGCATTGTAGTCCTCACGCAATGCGAAGCCGCCGGGCGCGGGCGTTTCCTTCGGCACGCGCACGAAGAGGCGTGCAGCCGACTGCGGTGCGAGTCGAAAACCGAAGATGCTCGAGGTCGGCGGCGTGTCGTCGTCGGTGACGAATTCGAGCGCGCCGGGCTTGGACTTTGCGAGCACTTCGGGCGTGACGGTTTCCGCAGTCCATGGCTCGTCCTTGCCCTCCTTGTTTTTGCGCGGAGGAGGAAGCTGCCAGGCCTTGGCGGCTTTCGCGATGACGGTGTTGGTCGCGGCGATGGTGCTCTCGAGGAAGACGATCTGGCGCGGGTCGCCGTCGCCGTTTTTCATGAGCTGCGCGGTGGCACCCCTGAAATGGAACGCCGAGTAGCGCGAGGGCACCGTGATCTTCGTGAGGAACCCCTCGCCCGTCGGATCGCCGCCCGCGATTGCGCTCAGTCCGCGCGCGATGTGAAAATGCACGAGGTCTTCCTTTTCACCGGGCTTGATGAGCGGCGAGCGGAGAAAAAATCGCAGTGGATTTTTTTCATCGGCGAGTACCTGCGGCTTGCCGCCGGGCACGAAGAGCGGCGTCTCGCTCATGTTCACCACGCTGAGGCAGCGCACGACTTCCTCGCGCGACACGGGCTGGCTGAATGTGACCGTGGCCACTGCTTGCTGCATCGCGGGCGTCGCGGGGTCCACATAGAAGGTCTCGCCGTCGAAGGCCGCGGTGACTTTCGGCGCATCCCATGCGCGCGGGTGATCCTTTTTCAAGGTGACCGTGCACTCCTTCGCGAAGACGGCGTCGCCGAGCTGAAAGGTGTATTCGCGCGGCGGCATCCATCCGCCCTGTGGCTCGAAGGTGAGCTTTTGCGACGTGACCCATTTCCATCGGCCTGCGACTTCGGGACTGATCTTCACTGTGCCTGCCGCCGCTGCTTTTCCGACCAGATCGAGCGGTGCCGCCGGGGCGCTGAATTGAATGACGAGCGGCGGGTATGCGGTTTCCTTTTTGCGTTCATCCCAGCCCGGAAGAGGCCAGGTCACGCGCGCGACGACCGCGCGGATGCGGGGCTTCGAGGTGTCGCGCACGTCGGCGACGGGCTTTGGCTCGGGCGCGACGGGCGTCGTCGGGTCAGTGGCAGCGGCGATGAGGATGGGGCGCGGGTTGCGATCTTCGTTCTCGCGATTCATGTGCCACGCTCCGTATGCGACACCCGCGGAAAGGATGAGCAACGCGACGGATGTTTGCCGGTGAGTTGCGATGGTGCGTCCGGTGGCGCGCGGCCAGGGCGGGGGAGTCCATGCGAACTTGAGCGAACCGAGGATGAGCGCGAGCAGGCGCGACATTGCGCGAGCGGAGAAGGCGAAAGGGCGAAGGATGGAGTGCAGCATATTCCAGGATAGAACGGGGGCTGCGGAGCGGATCTTTCAGCGAATGCGGAAATATTTTTGCGACGGTGCGAAATCCGACGGTCAAACCACTTCGCAAAAATAACCGGACACTGGAAGGTGACTACGAAGGACGCGAAGTGCGCGAAGCGGTGCTGACTTTGCATACCTTCGCGTTTCTCGCGCCCTTCGTAGTCACTTTATTTCTGCGAGATGGTATCACTCCTGAGCAGTTGCATTTTTGTTTAACGCAGAGGCGCGGAGGTGAAGCGGGAAGGCCGGAGGAAAAATGATGAGGCGTCCGATCTCGCGCGGGTGAGCGGAGCGGGGCGGAGGTGGAGGAAGAAGTGACGCTGTGCGTGGTGTCGCGGTGGCCGCCGGGACGGGCGGCGCTCCATGCGCTTCCGCGCAATCGAACGCGGCGACTTGGAAGTCGCCGCTCCCAGCTATGCACCTTCGCCGAGTTCGACGTTCCAATACGCGAAGTCCACGAAGTGCTTCCAACTGTCGTGATGCTCGGCACCGAAGGTGAGATGCGCGAAGGGGCGCCACTTTGGCCGCTCGGGCTTGCGGATGAGTTTCATGCGCGCCTGATCGGGCGTGCGGTTGCCCTTGCGCGTGTTGCACGGGATGCAGGAGCACACGATGTTTTCCCAAGTCATCTGGCCGCCGCGGTCGCGGGGGAAGACGTGATCCAGATTCAGATCGCGGCGGTCGAGAGTCTTGCCGCAGTACTGGCATGTGTTGCGGTCGCGCTCGAAGATGTTGTGGCGTGTAAATTTCACCTCCTTGCGCGGCATGCGGTCGAAGAGCATTAGCACGATCACGGTGGGCAGGCGCACTTTGTAGGCGACGGTCTGCACCATGTGGGAGCCGGGCTCGCGCTGCGAGAGGCTGCGCCAACTGTCGAAGTCGTGCGTGGAAAAGCTGCCGTCCTCGGTGTGGACCACTTGCGCATGGCCCTGACACAAGAGGGAGAAAGCGCGTCGCGCTGAGCAGACGTGAATCGCCTGCCAGAGCCTGTTCAAGACCAGGACTGGACGGTTGAGGAGCATGGCACCCCGAAGAGTGCGCGGAAGCTAGGGGGGAAGGCCGGGCGTGTCAACCGGCGGGCGGGCGGTTTGCTTTCTGAGTTACGAGTTCCAAGTTCCAAGTTCAGAGTTCAGCCCGCCGCAGGCACGTTCCGAAATCGAATGTGCGTCGGCATGGGAGAGAGGCCGCTGCGCGGGGCTGAACTTGGAACTCTGAACGCGGAATCGTCGGCACCGCCCTGCGATACCCGGCAATGTGAAGAATGGCGAATGCACGCAATCGGACCGACCGGAGACGTGCGGAGGGGGCAACGCCTAACATCAATCGTCTAACGCTTAACTTTTGAACGGAGCGCCGCCTGTGTGCCGCGCAAGTTGTGCGGATAGCGTGTCGATGCGGCGACCTTCGAGGTTTGCGTTTGCAAAGATGCACGCTGCGCGGTATCCGGCGTGCCCTTTCCACTCCACTCCCAACATTCCTCACACCATGTCCAAGAACGCATACCATCCCTCCGTCGAAGGCGCGCAGCACGGCGCGAAGTCGCTCGAACAGTTTCTCGATTACGCCAAGGCCGCGGGTGCGGCAGGCGCGCAGCCGAGCAATTACATGCTGAATGGCGCGAAGGGATTCAAGAAGGCGAAGGAGATTCGCGCTGCATTCGACAGCCGCGGGATGCGACTCGACGGCATCTCGGCGCACTGTCCATTCTGGGTGCATACCTCGATCTGGACGGGGACGAAGAGCGGCAATCCTTTCATCGCCCCGGATGTGGCGAAGCTCTCGCCGGAGAAGATCGAGAAATGGCACGAGACGTATCTGCTGAAGCTCATGGATCTCGCGGCG
>JAYVRQ010000584.1:0-13485 GCA_043776145.1 Chthoniobacteraceae bacterium | reverse complement strand
CCGAGAGACAGCCCCATGATGGCCGAGCCGCCCACGCGCAGCAGATCGCGACGGGTGATGCCGAGATGCGAGTCGCAAAGGTCGCGGCCGGGATTTCCTGGAATGCGGATCATAGAATAAAGGGTTTCCGGTTTTAAGCCGGGCGTGCCCGCGACCTTAGCTGCAACGACATGCGGTGCCTTTGTTTTTTAACGCAGAAACGCAGAGGACGCAGAGGGCGCAGAGGAAGAAAAGCACGTTCGTCCCGGATGATTCCTCTGCGATCTCTGCGTCTCTGCGTTAAAATAAAAACCGCCCGGCCTTGGTGCGGTTTTCACTCGTCACTTATCCCTTACCTCATTCCACTCACCCCCGATGTCCGACCGTGAACGCTTCCTCGAAAAACTCCGCGCGAGCGTGGCGAGCGGCACTTTCGTAAAGCTCACGCTGAGTCAGCCGGTGGATGCTTCCACGCAATTGCGGAATCTGTATGCGCGCGTCGTCGAGTTGCGCGAGGGGCCGCGCGTGTCGTGCGTGTGGCGGTACGCGACGCGCGATGTGACGAAGAATTTTTCGCCCGAGAAAGCCGTCGCGCGTATCGGCGAACTGCTCGGCAGTGAGTTCGACCGGGCGCATCTTTTCACGATCACGGGCGACTGGCAGTGGCGTGACGGTGGAAAGTTGAAAGCCGCGCGCGCCGCCTTCACGCAACTTCCGCCGCCGGAGCACGATCGCGAAAAGCCGCGTGCCATTCCCGCACAAAGCGGCTTCCTCCGCGCGCTCGGTGTCACGAATGCGGACGGCCAGCCGCGGCCCGGCATGGCGGACAAGCTGCGCCAGATCGAACGGTTCACCGAACTGCTCGGCCATCTCGTCGATGACTCGCTGCTGCGCGACCGGCGCGAAATTCGTGTCGTCGATATGGGCGCTGGGAAGGGCTATCTCACGTTCGCGACGTGCGCCTTTTTCCGCGCACGCGGAGTCGCGGCGAATGTCACGGGCATCGAGTTGCGCGCCGAGTTGGTCGATCTCGCGAATGGCGTCGCGAAGGATGCGGGCTTCGATGAATTGCGCTTCGTGCGCGGTGCGATCGGCGATATTCCTGCGGACGGTTGCGACGTGCTCATCGCGCTCCACGCCTGCGACACGGCGACGGATGACGCCCTGTACGAAGGCATCCGCGCAAACACATCGCTCATCGTCGCCGCGCCCTGCTGCCATCAGGAATTGCGCCCGCAGATGCAGACGCCGCCCGTGCTGCGCGATGTGCTGAAACACGGCATCCTGTTGGAACGCGAGGCTGAAATCCTGACCGATGCGATCCGCGCGCTGCTGCTCGAAATCCACGGCTACAAAGCCAGCGTCTTCGAGTTCATCTCACCCGAGCACACCGGCAAAAATCTGATGATCGCCGCACAACGCCGCGCGCAGCCGCCCGATCCTGCGCCGATGCGCGCGCGGCTGCGCGAACTGGTCGCCTTCCACGGCATCCGCGAACAGCGCCTCGCGCGCAAACTCGGCGAGCTATGAGCCACTGGCCCGCACGCGACCTCGCCACGCTGCGCAAACTGCGCGCACGTTTTCTCGAACGCACGGCGGGCGAGCGCGACTACTGGAAATCGCCGGACGAACTCGCGCTCTACGACGCCACTTTCGGCGAGCGCATAGGCTGGAAGTGGGACGCCGTGCTCGCGGAACTCTCCGCGCGCGCATGGCAGCCGCGCAGCCGCCGCGTGCTCGACTGGGGCTGCGGCAGCGGCATCGCGGGCCGGCGCGTGCTGGCGCAATGGCCGCACCTCGAATCGCTCGCGCTGCATGATCGCTCCCCGCTCGCCCGCCGCTTCGCATTGGAAAAAGCACGCGCGGCGCATCCGCAGATCGAAGTGCGCGAGTCGCGCGACATCGGCCCGGACACTTTGCTCGTGCTCAGTCATGTGCTGAGCGAATTGCCGGATTCCAAACTGGCTTCGCTGCTCACGCTCGCGCGGCAGGCCCGCGAAATTCTGTGGGTCGAAGCCGGGACGCACGCGGACAGCCGGCGGCTCATTTCCGAAGTGCGCGAGGCTCTGCTCCCGGAGTTCGCCGTCGTTGCGCCCTGCACGCATCAGGCGCGGTGCGGACTGCTCGCCGCGGCGAATGCGCCGCATTGGTGCCATCACTTCGCGCCGGTGCCGCGGGAGATTTTTCGCGACGGGAAATGGGTCGAGTTCGGTCGCGAGTTGAAGATCGACCTGCGTTCGCTCCCCTACAGTTTTCTCGTGCTCGAACGCGCCGCCGCCCACACGCCGATGCCGCCCGGATTTTCCCGCGTCATCGGACACCCGCGCGAGGCGACCGGATACTGCAAGGTGCTGAGTTGCCACGCGGAAGGCGTGCGCGAATTCATGCTGCAAAAGCGCGACGCACCGGAGTTGCACCGCGCATTTCACAAAGGCACCGCCCGATCCGTTTATCGCTGGACGATCGAGAACGGGCGGATCGTCGGCGGGGACGCGGCATGATGCGGCGCGCTGGCGCTTTTCGCGGAGGCGCATATCTTCGCGGCCCTTATGTCGGTTCAGTATAAAGATTACTACACAACGCTCGGCGTTCCGAAGACGGCCACGCACGATGAGATTCGCAAGGCTTTCCGCAAACTCGCGCGGGTGCATCATCCCGATGTGGCGAAGGACAAGAAGGGCGCGGAGACGAAATTCAAGGAGATCAACGAGGCTTACGAAGTCCTCGGCGACGAGGACAAGCGGCAGAAGTACGACACGCTCGGCGCGGATTGGGAGCGCGGCGGCGCGCAGCAGCGGTATTCGCGCACGGGCGGCTTTGGCGATGGCGGCGTGAGTTTTGGCGGGACGGGGTTCAGCGATTTTTTCGAGCAGTTTTTCGGTGCGGGTCGCGGACGCGCGGCGGCGGGCGGCTTCGGCGGATTTCCCCAGCAGCCCGTGCGCGGCGAGGACATCGAGGCGGATTTATTGGTGACAATCGAGGAGGCGCTGCACGGCGCGAAGAAGAAGATTTCCTTCCGCCGCAGTGGGAGCGCGGGCGCGGAAAGCTACGAGGTCCGCATTCCGCAGGGCGTGCGCGACGGGCAGAAAATCCGGCTCGCCGGCCAGGGCGAATCGGCGGGGCGCGGCCCGGCGGGCGATTTGTATTTGCGCGTGCGTTTTGCGCAGCACCCGGATTTTCGCGTGGAAGGCGCGGACGTAATTTACGAACTCGAACTGCCCGTGTGCCAGGCGGTGCTCGGCGCGGAAATCGCGGTGCCGACGCCGGAGGGTTCGGTGCGCGTGAAGATTCCCGCGGGCTCGCAGCCGGGGAAAAAATTGCGGCTCAAGGGACGCGGCCTGCCGTCCGGGAAGGAGGCGCGCGGGGATTTTTACGTGGTGCTCGCGGTGACGCTGCCGCGCGAAGTTTCCGAGGAAGAGCGGAAGCTGTGGGAGAAGCTGGCGGCGCTGGCGTAGCGCCACGCCCGCTCTACGCCGCGAGGGCGCTGGCGACGGCGCGGCCGAGCGCGGAGATTTCGTAGGGCTTCGCGATCATTCCGCAGAAGCCGTACTTGCGAAAGTCGGCCATGATCGGGTCCATCGCGTAGCCGCTGGAGACGATGGCTTTCACGTTCGGATCGAGTTCGCGCAGGCGCTTGAGAGCCTCGACGCCGCCCATGCTGCCGGGGATCGTGAGGTCGCTGATGACGAGGTCGAAGCGTTTGCCCGCCTTGAGCGCCTCCTCGTAAAGCCGGATCGCCATCAGCGAATCATAGGCTTCCGCAACTTCGTAACCGAGCGGCTCCAGTGCGCAGGTGACGAGCGCGCAGATGGCGTCTTCATCGTCGAGCACGAGCACGCGACCGCCGCCGGTGGACGCGGGCATTTCCGGCGCGGGTGCCTCGATGACTTCGGCGGGTTTGTCGGAGGCGGGCAGGAAAATGTAGAACGTCGTGCCTTCGCCGGGTTGCGAGACAACGTCGATGATGCCGCCGTGGTTTTTGATGATCGAGTAGCTGGTCGCGAGGCCGAGGCCGCTGCCCTTCGGCTTCGTGGTGAAGTAGGGATCGAAAATCTTTTTCAGATTTTCCTCGGGAATGCCCACGCCCTCGTCGCGCACCATGATGCGCAGGTAGCGTCCGGGTTTCAGGCGCAGCCGTGGCTCTTCGGCGGCGAGTGCGAGGTTGCTGCATTCCACCCGCAGCGTGCCGCCCGTCGGCATCGCCTGGTCCGCGTTGATGGCGAGATTTTGAATGACCTGGCTGACCTGGCCGGGATCGACATCGGCGGGCCAGAAGTCGTCGGGAATGGTGAAATCGCAGCGCACGTTCGAGCCGCGCAGCGAGAAGCCCACGGTGTCTCGGACGAGCTGCGCGATGGACGCGGTTTTTTTGATCGGCGCGCCGCCCTTGGCGAAAGTGAGGAGTTGCTGCGCGAGTTCCTGCGCGCGGAGCGAGGCTTTTTTCGCGGCGATGAGGCGCTCGGTGGTCGGGTCTTCGGCCTTCGCGTGCATCAGCGCGATCGAGACGTTGCCGAGGATCGCGGTGAGCAGGTTGTTGAAATCGTGCGCGATGCCGCCGGCGGCGATGCCGAGCGATTCGAGCTTCTCGTTTTTCCGCCGCTCCTCCTCGGAACGCAGCCGCTCCGTCACGTCGCGGAAGACGAGGACGACGCCGACTTTTTCATTGAGCCCGTCACGGATCGGCGAGGCGTTGGTCTCGATGAGCCGCTCGGTGCCGTCGTGCGCGGCGATGATGGCCGGGCCTTCGAGCACTTCGGCGGAACCTTGTTCGACGATGGTTTTGAGTTGGTCGTTCAAGGGGCGGCGCGTGCGTTCGTGCCGGATGCGGAAGATGTCGGTGAGCGCCAGTCCCGTCGCGCGTTCCTGCGTCCAGCCGGTGAGCCGTTCGGCGACGTTGTTCAGCATCAGCACGCGGCCGTCGTTGTCGGTGGTGATAAAGCCGTCGCCGATCGAGCGCAGCGTGACGGCGAGCCGCTCCTTTTCCGCAGCGAGGTCTTCCTCGAACCGCTTCCGCTCAATCTCCGCCCCGGCGCGCGCGGCGAAAATCTGGAGCGTGGATTCGATCATCTGCACGGCCTCGAGCTGCCGGTGATCGAGCACACCCATGACGCCGACGGGCTGGCCGTGATGATCGATGAGCGGCATGGCAACGAACGTATCGACGCCGAGCCCTTCGAGAAGTCCATCGCCGGGAAACCGCCCGCGCGCCCCGCCGATGTAAGCGCGGAAGCCGCTTTGCAGCACATCGCCGCACGCGCTCCCGCTCAGCTCGAACTGCCCGCAAGTGTGCATCCGGCCTTTTTCCGCGAGGGTCAGCGTGCTCGTGAGATGCCCGCCCTTCCGGTGCAACTCGACGATGAAGGCGTACTCGGCCCGCAGCGCGCGCGACAATTCCTGCACGAGCGATTTCAAAAACTCCTCGCCCGTCGCCGCTGAGAGACCCATGCCGATGTGCCGCAGCGTTTCCTCGCCGCGCTTGCGCTCCGCGATGTCGCGCACCACGAGCACGAATTTTTGCGCGCCGTCCACGTTCATGTCGCTCAGCGAGACCTCGATCGGAAACGGCGGCGCGCCGTTGCGATGTCCCACCGTCGTGACCGTGCCCTCGATGATTTCCGAGAGGTCGTCCTCGATGGGAAGATTGGGAATGAGCGCGGCGATATTCCTCCCGACGATCTGCGCCGAAGACTGCGCAAACAAACGCTCCGCCGACGGATTCACGGAATGGATCGCACCCACCGCATCGACCGTGATGACGCCGTCGCGCGTGGAATCGACGATGGCCCGCGTGCGCGCCTCGGCACTCTCGATCTTCATCAAATGCCGGTGGAAAACGCCGAGGCTGTACCAGCTCGACGCGATCAAAAATCCGATGGCCGCGACGCAAAGCGCCGAGAAGCCGCCGATCTGCCAAGTGGCGCGCTTGTTCGCCTTTTCCAGCGTCTCCGTCCCGAGCCGGCGGAATTGCTGGAGCCCGAGCCGCGCCGCATCCAGCCACGTCTTGCTCTGGCTGTAAGGTGTCAGTGCGGATGCGTCGCCGCCGTTGACGCGCGTCTTCAAATGCGGCTGCGCATACTGCGCGTCCCACAGCTTCAGCTTTTCGGACAATTCCGCGAGCGCGGTCGCGTCGGCGGAATCCTTCGACACGAGGCTGCGCAGGCTGTCGAGCCGGCTCAGCAGCGAGGCGCGCGCGGTCTCGAAGTGCTCGCGAAAGGGAGCCTCCGCGGAGGCCAGAAAATCGCGATGCGCGTTTTCCATCGCGTTGATGTCGCTCTCGATTTTCGAGGAAACGCGCAGTGCTTCGAGGGCCGTGCCGCGCAATTGATCGAGCGGCACTTTCTCATGCGTGGAGGCGAAAAAGAGAACGCCGAGCAGGATGATCGCGAGGATTCCAGCCATCGAGGAACCCAGCAGCTTGCCGAAGAAAAAGTTCTCCCTAGCCAACCAGTGGCCAAAGCGGCGCGTCGCGACGGTGATCTGTTTGAGGAGACTAGGATGCATCTCTGAACCGCTTTACCAAGCCATCCGCGTGCCGGACTGGGGGGAAATGTCGCAGGGTGGAAAAGGCGGGCGAGGTGCGGCGCGCGGATGCGGCTACAGCCCAGCGCCGACGCGCAGGAAGGCGCGGCTGAGGCCGAGCGGCGCGAGGTCGAGCTGTAGGTGGGTGGCGTCTGGCGGGAGCGTGAAGGGTGCGGGCTGCCAGAGCTGGAGGTCAGAGGAAATTTCGACGCTGTAGTGCAGTTCGGGCCGGGGCCGCCAGAAGTCGAAAAGCTTTTGCGCGCCGGAGGTGAGCACGTGCGGGTCGCAGTTCGTCGCGCCGGAGGTGGGGCTGCCGCCGAAGGCGTAGTTGGAGAAGTTCGTGCGGCCGTTGGTGCCGATGCACGTGGCGCTCGCTGCGAGCGAGCCGAAGTAGTGGCGCTCCCATTCGTCGGAGAGCGTGTCGCCGTCGGTGTCGTGAAAGTGAAGCCGAGCGCGAGCGGCTGATACATCTGCGCGACGATGTCCGAGCTGATGCCGATGAGCCCGATTTTCACCCCGCCGCGCGTGAGCGTGAGCGTCGGCGGGAGAAACGCCGCGCCATTCACCGTCGGGTCCGAGGGGCCGAGTTTCGCCAGCGTCACATTCGCGGCGAGGTGCGGGAAACTCGGCTGCTTGGTGATGGCATTCGTCGGCTTCACCTGCTGGTAAGGTGCCGCGCTCGTCGGCGCGCCCGTCGGATTGTAGCGCCGCCGCGTGACGTAGGGGCCATACGCATAGTCCCAATTTTCCGGCACGCCCACGTCGAAGCCGAGCGCATTGACCGGATCCACGATGGCCTCGCCCGAAGTGAACACCGCCTCCGCCCCGCCGTGGTAAGTATCGCCGATATTCATCGCGATGACATTGGGCGAAGACGCGCGTATCTGGTTCATCAAAGTCTTCAGCCGCGCCATTCCGCCGCAGATGCCAATGGTCGTCGTGGCATCGAGCTGCCCCGCCGTGGCCGACTCGAAATTATCCGGCGACGCGCACTCCGTCCCCGGCAGGCGCACGAGAGCCTTGTGCGGCGTGAGATGCGCGTGCAGGTCTTTCGCGTGGAGAAAAGTGATGGTCGTCTGCGCGTGCGCAGCAGCCGTGCAGGCGAGGAGCGCGGCGGTGAGGAGGAGGCGGGCGTATTTCATAGGCGGTGAGGTTCATGGGTGAAAAAGAGCGGGCACGTTGCGCGAGAGCATGTAGGCGGCGACGAGCCACATCCCGACGGCGAAGATTTGGCGCTGCCGGTTCCTGCGCCCCGGCGAGGCCCGCCGCCTGTTCCAGCAAGTCGGGCCGGCCCACATCGCCGACGAACAGAAAATCGCCGGTCATTGCAGCCATCGGCTCATCCGCTCCGCCGCCGAGGTCGGTGACCAGATACGTGACGTGCTCCGGCGTGTGCCCCGGCGTATGCACAGCGGTGAATTCGATATTGCCGACGCGGAACTTGTCGCCATCGCGCAGCGTCACCAGCCCCGCGCGCCCCTTCGCCCACACGCTCTGCCACTGCGGCCCGCCCTCTCCGGAGACGTAGATTTTCAGCGCCGGGTCGCTCGCCGCAAACTCCTGCGCCCCGCTCACGAAGTCCGCGTGAATATGTGTTTCGGCGACTGCCGTGATGCGCAACCCCGCGTCGGCAGCGATGGCGCGGTAGCGGTCAATGTCGCGCTCCGGGTCGATGACGATGGCCTCGCCCGTCTTTTGGCAGCCAACTAGGTAAGCGTATTGCGCGAGGTGGGGTCGAAGATTTGGCGCAGCAGCATGGTCGTGAGACGTGAGGTTTTACCGTGGAGAAAATGGAACGCTCAGGCGCGATTCCACGGTGCCTTGGCGATGAGCAGCCCCATCCCACACCAATCGGAAATACCCGCGAACATGAGGCCTGCTCCGACAAAGCCGGACAGCCAGATGAACCCCGGATGCACGAACTGCGCAAGCAGCACACCGCCGAGCACGATGCCGCCCGCCGCGATCCGCACCTGCCGCTCCAGCGCCATCACCTTGCGCCCGCGATTCGCCGGCAGCCCGGCCTCCGCCCAGGCCAGCATCCCACCTTCGAGGACGTGCAGATTCGTCATGCCCGCCGCGGCCAGCTTCGCCGCGGCCTGGCCCGCACGGTTGCCGGTGCGGCAGATGAGCACACATGCGCCGGCCGCGCCGTGCTCGCGCGCGACGGCCCCGGGATCCAGTGCATCGAGCGGAACCAGACTCGATCCGGGGAGGTGAACCTCCTGGTATTCGAGCGGCGTGCGCACATCGAGGAGCACGGGCGAATCGCCACGGCGGAGCGCGGCGTCGAGTTGGGCGGGAGTGAGCGGAGCGGGGCTGGCATTCATGGGGCTGGCGGATACAAGTTGCGGAGACACGCAATCACTCATATACGCATCCACGCATATGGCAACCAAGAAACGGGCACCCGCAAAGAAGCTCAACCGCACCGCCCTTGACCGGCTGGCGGAAGTCTTCCGCGCCTTCGCCGACGGCACCCGCCTCGCCCTGCTCCAGGAACTCAAGAGCGGCCCGAAGAACGTCAACCAACTGCTCGCCATCACCGGCACCACGCAGGCCAATGTCTCTCGCCAGCTCAAAGTGCTGCACGCCGCCGGCCTCCTGCACCGCGAAGAAAGCGGCCCCTTCGTCCTCTACAGCATCGCGGATGAGGTCGTCCTGGAAATGTGCAACGCCGCCTGCCGCAAACTGAGCAAAGCCGTCGCGCCCACGGCGATTGCGGAGTCGTTTGCTTGATGCGGAAATCTCTAGCCCCCTCATTTTCAAACCCCGGCATCCAGCCCCCGAGGGTGGCGATGACCGTGTGCCTTCCGAAGTCGCGGGCTATGGAGGTTTCGACACCCATTGCGGAAAAATCCAGCCGTGTTCACGCCGCGCACCGGGCCGTCACCACGATCAATGACGGCGGAAAAAGCATCGCGTTTAACCCGCGCCGCGTTTTGGAGTTCAAGCGGTTCACACCGCTCCCGAAGCATCCAAACGGGCTGAGCTTCCGCGCGTTCCACGCGGTGGCCTTGCGATCAGCGTGACCGAGTGCTGACCTGTGGCCCGCGCCAAGCCAATTCAAGACCCCATCCGCATGTTCCTTCGACTCCTGCTTTTCCTCCTGCTCCTGCCCGCCGCGCTACGCGCCGGCCATCCCGTCATGGACGCCGCGCAAAAGCGCATCGCCGCTTTTCACGCCGGGGAAAAGCCGAGCGGCGCGTTCGTGCGCGTCGTTTATTTCCATGCGTCGGATCGCGAGCCGCTGCCGGATTACGCGGCGCGGCTGGAGCGCACGCTCACGGACATCAACGCGTTTTACCGCGAGGGGATGGAGCAGCGTTTTGGCGTGAAAACGGGCGGGCTGCCGTTTGAGCGCAAGGATGGGAATCTCGTCATCCACATGGTGCGCGGGCAGCAGCCGACGGGGCACTACGATTACAAATCCGGCGACGAAACGTGGGGCGAAGTCCGCAAGGCGCTTGCGGGGAAGTTTGATCCCGAGCGCGAGCATGTGCTCATCCTCTACGGCCTTTGCGAGCGTGAGCCGGACGGGCGTTTCGTGTTCAACGCGCCCTACTACGGCGCGGGTTGGAGCGACCAGCGCCACGGCCTTTGCCATGCCGCCGATTGCGACCTGCTCGATCCCGCGCTGCTCACGCAAAAGGACACGCCGTTCGTTTTCAAGGAACACAACTACGAGCGCATGCAGATGACCGTGGCGAAGTTCAACTCGTGGTATCTCGGCGGCCTCGCGCACGAACTCGGCCACGGCCTCGGCTTCCCGCACGACAACGGTGCGCCCGGCGAAGCGCCTGGCGTCTCGCTCATGGGCGGCGGCAATCTCCACTACCGCGAGAGCCTCTGGGGCGGCACCAAACCCGCGTATCTCGCGCTGGCCACGGCGCTGCGTTTCGCCGCGCATCCGCTCACCACGCAGTCCGACAAAGCGCGCTGGCAGCCCGCCGATGCGGTGGTTGAAAACCTCACCGCCACTGCGGAAAAAGGCACGCTGCGCCTCGCCGGGCGCGTCCGCGCGACCGTCCCGCCGTGTGCGATCATCGCCTCTGCCTGGCCGGTGACTGCGCCGACCGATCACGGCGCGATGACTTTTTGCGCCGCCGTGGATGACGAAGGGAAATTCGCCGTCGAACTCACCAACCTCAACGCTCCCGCATGGAATCTGCACCTCGGCTGCCTGCTCGTGAACGGCGCGGAGTCGCGCGAAAAACTGACCGTGCAGTGCAACGAAAAGGGCGAGCCCGCCGCGGCGGATTTCAACGCCAACTGGACGCTCCGCACCGCCGAGCAAACGCTCATGCGCCATCCGGCGGACGCCAAAAAATTGCTCACCGACGAAGCCCTCGCCACCGCGCCCACCGACGAAGCGCGCCGCCGCCTGCGCCTCCTCCGCGCGCTGCAAAATCCCGAGCCCGAACCGCTCGACCTCACCACGACGAAAGCCGCCCGCGCCTTTCTTTCCGACGCCCGCTGGACCAAGGCCGAAGTGGGTTACGGCAAAGTCGTGCGCAACCGCTTTTACTTTAACCAAGGCGGATGGGAAGGCCTGCTCCTCCAGCTCAAAGGCGAGGTTTTCGACAAGGGGCTCTACGCCCACGCGAACTCGGTGTTCACCTTTCCGCTCGGCGGAAACTGGAAGACTTTCACCGCCACCGTCGGGCTGCGCGACGGAGCCGCTGAGCAAGGCTCCGCGGTCTTCCGCGTGCTCGGCGATGGCAAGGAAATCTTCCGCTCAAAAATCCTGCGGCCCGGACAAAAGGAAACGCTCAGCCTCGACCTCCCCGGCATCCAGCAGCTCGAACTCCACGCCGACGGCGGCGAGGGTCACAACCGAAACTCCTGGGCCATCTGGGCCGACCCCGAGGTGCGCCGCTGATGTCGTCGCCTAGTCGAAAGTCAGCAGCGCCTCCACCGGCGTCGAGCCCAGCGCCTTCCGTCCATTGAGAAATCCAAGTTCGATTAGAAAGACCGCCGAGACCACGCGCCCGCCGATTTGCTCGATGAGTTTTACCGCCGCGCCCGCCGTGCCGCCGGTCGCCAGCAGGTCGTCCATCAGCACCACGCGCTCGCCCGGTTTCACGGCGTCGATGTGCATTTCGACGACGGCCTCGCCGTATTCGAGCGAGTAGGCGGCGGATTCGCATCGGTACGGCAGCTTCCCTTTTTTCCGCACGGGCACGAAGCCGAGCCCCATTTCAGACGCCGCCGCCGCGCCGAAAATAAAACCGCGCGCGTCGATGCCGACGATTTTTTCCGCACCCGCCGCACGCGCCGCCGCGATGTAGCCATCTACCGCGATGCGGAACAATTCGCCGTCGCCAAGGATGGGCGTGATGTCTTTGAAAAGGATGCCCTGCTTTGGAAAATCCGGCACATCGCGGATGGCGGACTGGAGACGCTGAACATCGGCTGGAGACATGGGCGCGCTTTGTGGCAAAGCGGCGGCGCGGGTGCAAGCCCAACGGCTCCCTTCCTTGGCTTGCCTCGCAATCGCGCGGCTGCTTAATCTCCGCGCGCCATGTCCACCGAAACCACTCCCGCTTCTCCCTACTCGAACAAAAACCCCTTCCCCGCGCTTCACAAAACGAACATCAAGCTCACAGGCGATGCTTCGGAAAAGGACACGCGCCATCACGAAATTTCGCTCGCGGGCTCGGGCCTGAGCTACATCGCGGGCGATGCGCTCGGGCTCGTCGTCACGAATTGCCCCGCGCTCGCCGATGACATCGTGGCCGCGCTCGGCGCGAAAGGCGACGAGCCGGTGACGGGCCGCGACGGCACGCCGAAGCCGCTGCGCACCGCGCTGTTCAGCGATTACGCGATCACCTTTGGGGACAAAAAATTCATCGAAGCCTGCGTGGCAAAGGGCGCGGGCGATCTCGCGCCGCTGCTCACGCCGGAGAAGGCGGAGGATTTGAAAAAATATCTGACGGGCAAAAACGAGTGCCATGACTACGTGGACGTGCTGAAAGAATTCCCGCAGGCGCGCTTCGAGCCGGAGGAATTTGTAAAGCTCCTGCGCAAGATGCCGCCGCGTCTTTACTCAATCGCCTCGAGCCTGAACGCGCATCCCGACGAAGTGCATCTCACCGTCGCGACCGTGAAATACTCGATCCGCAATCGTGCGCGGAAGGGCGTGGCGTCCACGTTTTTGGCGGAACGCTGGGAGGGCGACGCGACCGGGGGCGTCTTCGTGCAGTCGCAGCAAAAGCATTTCTTTCTGCCGCCGGACAAGGCAAAGCCGATCATCATGGTCGGGCCGGGCACGGGCGTCGCGCCGTTCCGCGCGTTTGTGGAAGAGCGCGTCATCAGCGGGGCGACGGGGAAGAACTGGCTGTTCTTCGGCGAGCAGCGTGAGGCGCAGGATTTTTTCTATCGCGAGCAATTTACGAAATGGGTGAGCGACGGCGCGCTGCGTCTCGACCTTGCGTTTTCGCGCGATCAGGAGCGGAAGATTTACGTGCAGCATCGGATGGAAGAACGCGGCGCGGACATCTGGGCGTGGCTCCAGGAAGGCGCGGATTTTTTCGTGTGCGGCGACAAAAACAAGATGGCCGCCGACGTGGACGCCGCGCTGCAAAAAATCGCCGAAGTCCACGGCGGCAAAACGCCCGAGCAGGCGAAGGAATTCACCGAGGCGTTGAAGAAGGAGAAGCGATACAAGCGGGACGTGTACTAAGCGAGCTGGGCGCTGAGCCTGCCGCTCCACGAACTGCTTGCGCGTCCCGAATGGCGCGTTTAGATGAGCGCCCCATGTCGCTCCGCCACCTGCTTTTCACCTTCGTTCTCGCCATTCCCGCGCTCGCCCGCGCGGAAGATCCCGCGACGTTTCCCGTTGGCGGACTCACCTTCACACGGCCTGCGGATTGGAAATGGGTCGAGGTCAGTTCGCCGATGCGCAAGGCGCAGCTCGCGGTGCCGGGCGCGGATGCGACGAAGGCGGCGGACATCACGTTTTTCCATTTCGGTGAAGGCGGCGCG
>JAYVRQ010000583.1:0-13507 GCA_043776145.1 Chthoniobacteraceae bacterium | reverse complement strand
GGTCGATGCCGGCGATCACGGCGGGATTTGAGATTTCAGATTTCAGATTTCAGATTTGGGGCTGATGCGAGCGCGAGTTCGAGGCGCGACTCGCGTAGTTGTGCGGTCCACCTTTCCAAATAGGAAAGCTCGGCGTGCAGGCGCGCGAGGTCCGGGATGCGGTCGTGCCAGTCGGCGTCGAGGTCGCGCAGACGCGCGAGGGCGTCGGTGCGGGTGGCGTCGAGGTCGGCGAGCGCGGTGTCGAGGGCGTGCGTTTGCGCGGTGTGTTCGCTCGCGAGCAGCGCGCGGGCGAGTGGCGAGGATGCAGCGCGATGTTTCGCGAGAAAACTCACGGACGACTGGCGCGCGGCGCCGACGCGCATGAAGCGGTCGGCGAGCACGGGCGGAACTGGCGGCGATTGCGCGAGGAGTTCGGGTGCTGCCAATTCGAGCAGATGCCGCAGGCGCGACGCGGGTTCGCGCAGCGTTTGATGCGCGGCGTTGAGTTGCGCGAAGGCTTCCGCGCTCCCCCCCGCGTCGGGATGCAGCACCGCGCTTCGCCGATGAAATTCATCCCGCAGATTCGCGGCATCGAGCCACGGACGGCGGGGAAGATTGAAAAGGGCGAAGGCGTCGGGCATGTGCGGCAGGCGCGGCAAGTGCGCGCTGGTGGGTTCGCGCGCAAGCCAATTTTTGAGCGGAGAAAATCCGCGCGCACGTTTCCACTTTCACCACGCCGCGCCCGTGGCTAAGCCTTGCCGCCGATGAAACCACGAACGACTTCCGCGCTCCTCTGCGCCGCGCTGGCCCTCGCGGCTTGCGAGCGGGTGCCGAAGGCGGATCGCGAGGCGGCGGTCGAGACGGTGCGCCGCAATGTGCGGCTGCTTCAGGAAAAGAAGATCGGCGAGATGATGGAGACGATTCATCCGCAGAGCCCGGCGTTCGCGGGGACGCGCACGGAGGTGGGCGATCTGGTGAAAGAGTATGATTTGAAGTGCCACCTCGCGGCGGTCGATGTGGTCGGCGGGCGGAGCGGGGAAGTGCGCGTGCGTTTCGAGCAAATCACGGAGCGGACAAAGGGCGGCGTCGCGGAGCCGAAGACGCGGCTGACCGGAATCCATGTGCTGCGCAAGGACGGTGCGGCCTGGAAGATTTTCGACACGGAAGTGATCGCCGTGGCTGAGGTCGATCCGCCGGAGGAGGACAAATGAAGGAGCGGCTGATTTCCGTGCGGCAGACTTGGGCGGCGATTCTCGCGCTGGTGCTGGCGTCAGCGCTGAGTTGCTCGCTGGCGGTATTTCGGAAGATTTTCTACGGGTACGTCGCGTACGGATTTTTCTTTTGGAATTTGATTCTCGCGTGGGTGCCCGTCGCTGCCGCGCTGGCTTTTTACGCGCTCGCGGCAAGGCGCAGCCGCCGCTGGCTGCTGATGCTCGGCCTCGGGATCGTGTGGTTTCTCTTTTTCCCAAACGCGCCCTACATCGTCACGGACATCATGCACCTGCGCGAGCGCCCGCCGACTCCGTATTGGTATGACATCATCGCGAACATGGCTTTTGCGCAGACCGGACTTTTTCTCGGATACCTCTCGCTGTATCTGATGCAGGAAGTCTTCCGCGCGTGGCTCGGGCGCTGGATGGGATGGGTCTTCGCGCTGGTGATGCTCGGGCTGAGTTCGTTCGGGATTTATCTCGGGCGCTACCTCCGCTGGAATTCGTGGGACGCGCTGACCGATCCGCTCGACACACTGCGCGCGGCGGCGCGCGTGGCGAATCCGTGGAACGATCCGCGCCCGCTCGCCTTCTCGGCGACGTTTTTCGCGTTCTCGCTCGTCTGCTACCTCATCGTGTATTCGTTCACGCATCTCCACGGCTGGGTGACGCGCGCCGCGCCGACTCCGCCGCGCGACGAGGTTGCTTAGAGCGTGTCATGCCTTTGCCTTCCCTCAAACACAGAGGCAAGTGCATGACAGACTCTAAAAATGTGTCGGCTGGCGCTGTAGAAATTGCCCGCGACCGATCGTGCCGGTGAACTTCCCATCGCGCACCGCGACCTCGCCACGAACTGTCACGACGCTCGGGCGGCCTTCGATTTCCCAGCCCTCGAAGGCGTTGTAGTCCACGGCTTGCGTCTGCGTTTTCACGGAAAGTTTTCCGCGATAATCGGGGTCGTAGATGACGAGGTCGGCGTCGCTGCCGACGGCGATCGTGCCTTTGCGGGGGAAGAGGCCGAAGAGTTTCGCGGTGTTCGTGCTCGCGACGGCGACGAAGGTTTGCAGGTCGAGCCGTCCGCGCTTGACGCCGTGCGTGTAAAGCAGGTTCACGCGGTCTTCGAGCGAGGGGATGCCGTTCGGGATTTTGGTGAAATCGTCGCGGCCCATCGGCTTTTGTTTTTCAAAATCGAACGGCGCGTGATCGGTGGCGACCGTGCTGACGAGGCCGCTCGCGAGGGCGTTCCACAGCACGGCTTGATTGCGCGCGTCGCGCAGGGGAGGCGACATCACAAATTTCGCGCCCTCGAAATTCGCGCGCTCGGCATACGTTTTATCGAGGAGCAGATATTGGATGAGCGTCTCGACCCACACTTTCACGCCGCGCTGTCGCGCCGCGACCGCGACATCGAGCGCCTCCGCACAGCTCGTGTGAACGCAATAGATGTGAGCGCCCGTCAACTCCGCGAAGGTGCAGAGATGATGGACGCCTTCCGCCTCCACGCGCGGCGGACGGCTCTCGTGATGCCCTTGCGGCCCAGTCACGCCTGCGGCCAGCAGTTCGCGCGAGCGTTCGGCGATGAGCGTTTCGTTTTCACAATGCGCCGTGACGATGACGCCGAGTTCCTTCGCGAGTTTCAGCGTGCGGTAAAGCTCTGTGTCATCGACGCCGAACGCACCTTTGTAGGCGAGGAACACTTTGAACGACGCGACCCCCCGCCGCACGATCTCGCGGAGTTGCGCCTCGGTGCCGCCGTCGAATTTCGTGACGCCCATGTGAAACGAAAAATCGCACGCCGATTTTCCGACCGCCTGCGCCATCCAAAGCTCGAAGCCCGCGAGTACTTCATCCGCGCGGGACGGGCAGCACATTTCGATGAGCGTCGTGGTGCCGCCCACAAGCGCGGCCTGGCTGCCGGTAGTGTAGGTGTCCTTGGAAAACGTGCCCATGAACGGCAGGTAGATGTGAACGTGCGGGTCGATGAAGCCGGGGAAGACGAGCTTGCCCGAGGCGTCGATGACTTCCGCGCCCGGCGGCGCCTCCAGGCCGCGCCCGAGGCGTGAGATCGCTTCGCCTTCGCAAAAAATATCGCCGGTGAAATCGCTGTCGGCGGTGATGATGCGGCCGTTTTTGATGAGCAGGGACATGCAAATGGTTTCCCTCAAACGTGTCGTCAGCGCCATTCCAAAACGCGACACAGCGCGTTTCGCATCCCACATTTCCTGATAAGAACCGCGCGCCCGGCGGATTGACCCGCTGCCGCAAATGGGGTTCGCACCCCGCGCTGCGTTGCATTAGAGCGCAGCCCGCCACATGAAATTTCGTCCACACTCAGCTTCGACCATCGCCATTTTCTGCACAGCCGCGATGGGCTGGAGCGGTTGCAAAAAGCCGCACATCCGCGTGTATCTCGCGCCGCGTGACGTGGCCGCTCCCACGACGGCGGAGGCTGCGCCGGAGCCGGTGGAAAGCGCGACGCCGAAGGCGAAGCCGAAGCTCAGCTACACGCTGCCGGCGGGCTGGTCGGAGGCTCCGGCGAATGCGGTGAGTCTCGCTGCGTTTGCGATCAAGGACGGAGCGAAGGAGGCCGGGGTGAACATCACGCCGCTGCCGAATCTGGCGGGGCGCGAGGCGCTGGTGGTGAACATGTGGCGCGAACAGGCCGGGCTCGCGCCGATCGAAGATGCGGAGCTGGCGAAGACGCTGGAGCCGGTGGAGATCGCGGGGAAAAAAGGGCAGATGTTTGAAGTGCTCGGCGCGAAGGAAGGCGGCGCGCCGCTGCGGATCGTGACGGCGTTTTACCATGAAAACGGGGCGAGCTGGTTCTTCAAACTCGCGGGCGATGAGGCGCTCGTGTCGGTGCAGAAAACGGCGTTCGTGGAATTTTTGAAAACGGTGCGCGTGAAGGAGGATGCGGCTCCCGCCGCCGACACCGCGAGCGCGCCGCCTGCGCCGGAGTTCCAATGGCAGGTGCCCGCTGGCTGGCAGACGCTGACGCCGGGAAACATGCAGGTCGGAAAATTTGCGGTGCCCGAAAAGGACGGCGGGAAGGCGGAAGTCTTCGTGAGCATTTTCCCGAGCGACACCGGCGGCACGCTTGCGAATGTGAACCGCTGGTGCCAGCAACTCGGCCTCCCCGACATGGATGACACGGGCCTCGCGAAGGTCGCCGCGCCGCTCGATCCTGCGACGCCCGACGCGGTGCTCATCGCTTTGAAAAACGATCCGCGCGCCCTGCTCGGCGCGATCATTCCCCGCGAAGGGCGCTGGTGGTTTTACAAACTGCTCGGCGATGCGTCTGCGGTGGACGCCGCGCGCGAATCGTTCATCGCCTTCGCCAAAACCCAGCCATGATCGCCAAACTCTGGAGCATTCTCACCTCGCTCCGCCTTACCGTCGTCTGCCTCGCCTTCAGCATCATCCTCGTCTTCCTCGGCACGATCGCGCAGGTGAACGAAGGGCTGTGGCAGGCGCAGGAACGCTGGTTCAAAAGTTTCTTCATCTGGGTGGGACATGTGCCGGTGATGCCGGGCGGCTATCTCGTGGGGACCATGCTGCTGCTGAATTTGCTGGCGGCGCACATCAAGCGATTCCAATTCACCAAGAAAAAAATCGGCATCAATCTCACGCATCTCGGCATCATCCTGCTGCTCGTGGGAGTGCTCGCGACCGATCTGCTTTCGCATGAAAGCCTCATCAGTTTCAGCGAAGGCGAGACGCGCGCCTTTACGGAGGATCATCGCGACAACGAGCTCGTCTTCATCGCGCCGTCGGCGAACGGGCAGGATGAAGTGGTGTCCATCCCCGAGGCGATGCTCGCGGCGGGGAAGGAGATCGCGCATGAGAAGCTGCCGTTCGCGGTGCGGGTGAAGGAGTATCACGCGAACAGCGAGATTATCTCGATCCAGTCCGCCGTGGCTGCGGGGCAGCAACTCACGACGGCGCTCGCGACGGTGCAGGCGCAGTGCGCGAGCGCCGACGGGCTGGCGATGCAGGCGGAGCGGGCGCAGGAAAGCGAAGGCCGCTCGGCGGTCTGGCGCGAGGCGTTGAATGCGGTCGGCGAAAAGAATGCGCGGGATATTGTCGCGGCGGCTAAAGGCATCGCCGCGCAACCGGAGCGCGCCGCGCGGTTGCTCACGGAACTGAAGACGCGCTTTCAGCAGCAGATGCTCCGGGGTTTCAAAATGAGCGGGATGGACCCGACGCAACGCCCGACCAACGAGGACAAGGCCCGGCGTTTTGTTGCGGAGCGACTGGAAAAAAATCTGCCGCTGACTGCGGATGCCTTCGTGCCGGCGTCCAGCACCGGCGCGGGTGCGCGCATCTTTTGCCAGCCTTTGCCCGCGACGCAGGAAATGGACAAACGCAATCTGCCCGCCGCCGTGATCGAGCTGGCGCTGGGTGGCAGGAGCCTTGGCACTTGGCTAGTCTCGCCATGGCTCAACGATGAAGACCTAAACCTTGCGGGAGCGCCGTGGCGGACTGCGTTTAGATTAGAGCGAAACTACCTGCCTTTCTCCGTGAAGCTCTTAAAGACTACCCACGAAGTCTATGCGGGAACTACCGTTCCCAAGAACTACCAAAGCCGCGTGAGACTAGAGAACCCAGCGACCGGGGAAAACCGCGAGGTGGACATCTATATGAACAATCCGCTGCGGTACGCGGGCCTCACTTTCTACCAGTCGCAGATGGACCGCTTCACCATGCCGGGCTTTAGCGGATTGCAGGTGGTGAAAAATCCATCGTGGCTCGCGCCCTACCTCGGCTGCGCGCTCGTGGCGCTCGGGATGATGTGGCAGTTTATGTATCACCTCACCGGATTCATCACGAAACGGCGGGCGGCGTAACCTCATTCACATCCCTATGAAAAAGTGGCTCCCAATTTTACTCACGCTCGTCTTCGCCGGCTGGATCGCCGGTTCGCTCCGCGCGCCGAAGGACAAGGATGGCGCGATGGCCGTCGAGACGTTTGGCCGGTTGCCCATCGTCTCCGGCGGGCGCGTGCAGCCGCTCGATTCGCTGGCGCGCAATTCATTGCTCCAGCTTCGCGAAAAGCAGACGGCGAACATCGAGCCATGGAAGAGCAATTCCGATCATCCGAAAATCCTCTCCGGCACGGAATGGCTGCTCGCGATGACGATGACTCCCGCCGTCGCAGATGCGTGGCCGGTCATCCGCATCGACCATCCCGATCTGAAGGGGCTGCTCGCGCTGCCGATGGAGGCGGATCGCGAGAAGCTGAGCGACGGCAAACATTTTTCGTGGAATCAAATTCGCGGGAAGCTCGAGGATTTGCAGCGCGAGGCGCGGCGCGCGAATGCGATCGACAGTTCGAAGCGCAATCCTTTTGACCAGGCGATCACGCGGCTCTGGGGAAACGTCGGCCTTTACATGCGCCTGCAAAACACCGTGCAGCCGCAGAACGCCGCGGACTGGCCGGCGGAACTCGCGGCGTATCTCGGGAAGGTGGACAAAGGCGTGGAGGCGGCGCGGGCGCAGCAGGCGGGGAAGGAATTCGACAAGGCGGCTTTCGATGCGCTGATGGCGGACTTGCAGAAATTCGACGCGATGGCGCAGCTCGAACCGGCGCTCATCATCCCGCCGGCCAAGGCGGGCGGGACGCGCGAGGACTGGCAGCGATCAGGCACGGCGCTCATGGACATCGCGCGCGGCGGCACGACGCCGTACGCGCTCCAGAGTTATGCGAAAATGAGCGGCGCGTACCGCAGCGGCGACATCGCCGGATTCAACAGCGCCGTGAGCGACTACCGCGCGACGCTGGCCGGCCCGTTCGCGCCGGAACTCAAGAAGTCCGCGAGCGAGCGGCGCTTCAATCAGTATGAGCCGTTCTACAAGGCGATGGTCGTCTATATCGCCGCGCTGCTGTGCGCGCTCATCTTCTGGGTGCGGCCAAAGGCGTGGGAGACGGTGCGCCGCTGCGCCGTGTGGCTCGTCGCGCTGGCGCTCCTCGTTCACACGAGCGGGCTGATTTTCCGCATGGTGCTGGAAGGCCGCCCGCCCGTCACCAACCTGTATTCCTCCGCGATCTTCATCGGCTGGGGCGCGTGCATCCTCGGGCTCGTGCTCGAGCGGTTTTGGCGGAATGGCGTGGGCGTCGTCGTGTCGTCGGTCGTCGGGTTCATCACGCTCATCATCGCGCACCATCTCTCGCTCACCGGCGACACGATGGAAATGATGCGCGCGGTCCTCGACACCAATTTCTGGCTCGCGACGCACGTCGTCGTCGTCACGCTTGGATACGCCAGCACATTCGTCGCCGGCTTCCTCGCGATCATCTACATCCTGCGCGGCTTTTTCACCTCCGGGCTCGACCAGCCCACCGCGAAATCGCTCGTGAAAATGATCTACGGCATCGTCTGCTTCGCTACCCTCTTCAGCTTCGTCGGCACCGTGCTCGGCGGCATTTGGGCGGATCAAAGCTGGGGTCGTTTCTGGGGCTGGGATGTGAAGGAAAACGGCGCGCTCATCATCGTGCTCTGGAACGCGCTCATGCTCCACGCGCGCTGGGGCGGCATGGTGCGCGAGCGCGGTTTTGTGAACATGGCCATCGTCGGCAACATCGTCACGAGCTGGAGTTGGTTCGGCGTGAACATGCTCGGCATCGGCCTGCACAGCTACGGCTTCATGGACGCGGCCTTCTACTGGCTCGTCTCCTTCGTCGCCCTGAATCTCGCCCTCATCGGCCTCGGCGTGATGCCGGTGCGGATGTGGCGGAGTTTTCGCGGGACGAGCCCGGCGGTCCCGGCGGCGGCGTAAGAAATCCATCGCCGTGGTCCGGCTGACGCCCGCGTCTCGCGCGCTGGCGAAAGTCGTCGCGCCTTTGCCCTCGTGCTCCAGCACCGCCCCCGCGAAACCCCGCCGCACGCCGCCCCCGCAGGGGCGCACGGCCGCTCCGTGCCGCCCCACGCCCGCGCCGTGCGCCCGCACGGCGGCATCCTGCGGTCCTGCGCCGGGAATCTCCGTGCGAGACGCTCCCCTCCGCACGCACGGAGGAATCCTCTGGCGGCACGGAGTGGCCGTGCGCCCCTGCGGGGGCGGCGTCGGGCCGGATTTTTTGAAGGTGCGCGCGTATTTTCTGAAAATCCGCGCCGCTTCCCTGGGAGCGGGCCTGTGCAGGCACCGACTACTCCTCCTCGCGCAGTTCCTCGGCCAACCGGCGGGCCTTCTCCGCGTGGGGCGACTCGATGGCGGCGTAGATTTCCGCCGCCTGCTCCGCCCGTATCCGCGCCTCCGCCCGCGGGCCGAGCTTGGCGAGATCCACGGCGGAGTTGAAAAGCGCATTCGCCTCCCCGCGCCGGTCTCCGATCTCGCGGCAGATCGCGATGTCTTGCTCATAAAACTGAATGGCCTTGCGCGCCTCGCCCAAGTCGGCGTGGGCGTTGCCGAGATTGCACAGCGCCTTGCCTTCCCCGCGCCGATCGCCGATTTCGCGCATGATGACCAACACCTGCTCATAAAACTCGATGGCCTTGCGGGTGTCGCCCGAGCAGCCGTGGGCGTTGCCGAGGTTGCCCAGCGCACTGCCTTCCCCGCGCCGGTAGCCGATCTCGCGGAACGCTGGCAGTGCCTGCTCGTGGAACTCGATGGCCTTGTGTGCGTCGCCCAAGTCGGCGTGGGCGTTGCCGAGGTTCATCAAGTCATTGCCTTCCGCGCGTCGGTCACTGATCTCGCGGGAGACGACCAGCGCCTGCTCATGGAACTCGATGGCCTTGCGCGCGTCGCCCAAGGCGGTGTAGGCGAGGCCGAGGTTGCCCAGCGCAGCGCCTTCGTGCCTGCGATCTCTAGTGATGCGTGCGGCGGCGCGCTGGGCCTCCAGCCAGGCGATGCGCTGGCGCGGGTGGAAGCGTAACTCCTGCCCAGTATAGACGACGGCACTGACCAGATCGAGCAGCACGGTGGCGGCGGGAACGTAGTCCTGGGCTTCAGCCCGGACGGCGTCGCCAGCGCGGGACGCTTCTGGAGGAGCAGAGTCTTGCGGGCTAAAGTCCGGGACTACTTTGGCGGCGAGCCAGGCGAAGGCGGCCTCGATCTGCGCGCGCTCGCGGTCGAAGAGCGCCAGCCCGCCCACGACGTCCCCTTTCATATAGAGCGCCTGCGCTTCGTCGCCCACCCTCACGAAATGCCGCGCGTGGGCCATGCGCAGATCGTCGAGCGCGGGCTCGCCGAGGCGGGCACGAGCGTAGTCGGCGACGAGGTCGTGGAGCTTGTAGCGCTCCGCGCCTTCGCGCTCGAGCAGGCTGCGGTGGACGAAGCGATCGAGCATTTCGCCGTCCGCCCCGGCGATCGCGGCGGCAGCGCCGGCCTCGAAGGGGACGGTGAAGACGCCGAGCCGCCGCCAGGCTTCGCGCTCGGCGGGGGAGAGCGCGTCTTCGCTCAGGCGCAGAGTCTCGGTGATGGTGATTTCGCCCGCGCCTTCGGCGTCGGCGTCGAGGTGGCGCAGCGGGCCGCTTTCCAACCGGGCGAGGTAACCGGCCACGTCGGGCGTGCCGCCGCGCTCGGTGGCATCGAGGGCGAGGTGCGCGCCGGCGAGGCGCAGGGCAAGGGGGAGCCCGGCGCAGAGGCGCGCGAGTTCCGCGGCATCAGCGTCGGCGAGCGCGGGGTAGAATTCGCGCAGGAGGTCGATGGCTTCGGCGTCGGGCAGCCTGCCGACGGGATACGACGCGATCTTTCCCAGCATGAACCCGCGCCGGGAGGTGACGATGAAGGCGCATCCGTCGGGCGGGATGAGCGGGGCGGCCTGCGCAGTGTCGCGCGCATTATCGAGGAGGAGGAGCACCTTTTTCCCGTGGAGCACATCGCGGTAGATGGCCTTGAGACGGGCTTCGTCGTCAGGGAGGCTTTTGGCGGCATCGGGATGAAAGGTGGTGATGACTTGGATGAGCAGGGCGGCGGCGGAGGGCGGATCGGCCTGGGTGCCGCGCCCGTCGAGGAGCAGGTGGGCGTCGGGGAAGCGCGGCGCCCAGGCGCGGGCGAGGACGTAGGCGAGGGCGGTCTTGCCGATGCCGCCCATGCCCTTGAGCCCGGTGAGGTGCGCGCCGGCAGGGGGGCTTTTGAGCAGGAGGTCGAGGTCGTGGCTGCGGCCGATGAAGCTGCTGGGGGGATCGGGGATGGTGTGGAGGAGGGCGTGCGCCTGCCGGGCGCGCGGGCGAAAGTCGATGACATCGCGGTCGGCAAAGATGGGAGGAACTGGGCAATCCTCGATCCAGAGGGGAATGATATTCTTCGAGAGGCTGCGGGCGAATTCGACTTCGCGCTTTACCCAGTCCGACGCATTGGAGGCCGCGGTGATGACGACGACGAAGGCGTCGCAACCGCTGATGCCTTCCTTGATCTTCGGCCAGAATTTCTCATCCGGCTGGATGGCGCTGACATCGTTGAAGACGTCATTGAAGCCGAGTTTGCGGAGGAACGATTCCATTTCCGCGACGTAGCCGTCATCGCGGGTGGTGTGGGAAACGAAGGCGCGGCGTATCTCCATGACGGCGTCCCTTTTCGCAAATCACCCCTGTGTGTGGCAAGACCAACGCACCGCGAAGGCGGAAAAGATTCCGCGGGCGTGTGGTGCCCGCCGGGTGTCGCGGGAATTTCGGAGCGTCCCGATGGGGATTTATGCGGAATTTGGAATCTGGAACTTGGCATTTCCCCGCGCTCTGCTCCACTCCGCGCCATGAGCACTCTCTGGGATCGCTACCGTCAATTTCTCGTCCGCCACGATTCACTCGGGTTCAGCGTCGATGTGTCGCGGATGCGGTTTGCGGATGATTTTTTCCCAAAGATGGAGCCGCTCGCGCAACGCGCCTTTGCGCAGATGCAGGCGCTTGAGGCGGGCGGGAATGCGAACCCGGACGAGGGGCGGATGGTCGGGCACTACTGGCTGCGCGCGCCGCAGCTTGCGCCGTCGGCGGAGTTGAAGGCGGAGATTGATTCGTGCAATGCGCTCATCCAGGCGTTCGTCGCGCAGGTTCATGCGAGCGGGAAATTTTCCGACGTGCTGCTCGTCGGCATCGGCGGGTCGGCGCTCGGGCCGCAGTTTGTGAGCGATGCGCTGGGGACGGATGACGACCGGATGCGGCTCCACTTTTTCGACAACACCGATCCCGATGGCCTCGACCGCGTGCTCACGCGGCTCCAGCATCGGCTCGATCACACGCTCGTTGTCGTCGTTTCCAAAAGCGGCAGCACGCCCGAGACGCGCAACGGAATGCTGGAAGCGGAGGCGGCGTTCACGAGGGCGGGCATCGACTTCGGTTCGCACGCGGTCGCCGTCACGGGCGTCGATTCGCAGCTCGATCACTACGCGAAGGCCGGCGGATGGCTCGCGCGCTTCCCGATGTGGGATTGGATCGGCGGGCGCACTTCCGTGATGAGCGCCGTCGGCCTCGTGCCGCTGTGGCTGCAAGGGCTCGACATGCAGGGCGTGCTCGATGGCGCAGCGGCGATGGACGCCTGGACGCGCGGCGGCGAGACGCTGAAAAATCCCGCGATGCTCCTCGCGCTCTCGTGGCATTTCGCCGGCAATGGGCGCGGCGAAAAAGACATGGTTGTGCTGCCCTACAAAGACCGGCTCGCGCTTTTCTCGAAATATCTCCAGCAACTCGTGATGGAATCGCTCGGCAAGGAGCGCGACCTCGATGGGCAGATCGTGCATCAAGGCATCGCGGTCTATGGCAACAAAGGCTCCACCGACCAGCACGCCTACGTGCAGCAACTCCGCGATGGCGTCGCGAATTTCTTCGCCACTTTCATCGAGGTGCGGAAAGACCGCGCGGCTGCTGGCATCGACGTCGAGCCCGGCGTGACGAGCGGCGATTTCCTGCAAGGCTTCCTGCGCGGAACCCGTGCGGCGCTTTACGACAACGGACGCGACTCGATCACCGTCAGCATCCCCGCCGTCACGCCCGTGACCGTCGGCGCGCTCATCGCGCTCTATGACCGCGCCGTGGGCTTCTACGGCTCGCTCGTGAACGTGAACGCCTACCATCAGCCGGGCGTCGAGGCGGGGAAAAAGGCGGCGGCTTCCGTGCTGAAAACCCTCGGCGCGACCACAGCCGCGCTCACCGCCGAACCGCAGACTGCCGAACAAATCGCGACCGCCATCGGCGCGGATGCCGAGGCGGTCTATCACGCCCTCATTCATCTCGCCGCCAATGGCCGCGCCAAACACACGCCCGGCACGTCACCGGGCTCGGACGCCTTTTCGCGCTAGGCTGCTATTTCACACCCGCACCCATGTAATACGACTTTCACCGTCACGCTGCCTGAAGAGGCGCGAGGAGCGGAGGCGGGTGTGCTGGAAAGTGGAACCGCCGAAGGCGACAACCTTGGAGTGCGGTGGGAAGCGGCAGCGCCACCCCGCCTTCGGAGGGCGGGCGCAGGCGGCGGGCGCGGCGGAAAAGACGGGCCTCTTCTCTGGCACCCCGCCTCTGCACACGCGCGTCGCCGCCCACCCGCGATCCCCTCCGAAGGCGGTGTGGCGCTGACGCTTCCCACCGCACTCCAAGGTGGCGCCTGCGGCGGGATTCATGCAGCCAGACTGTGAAAATCGTTTGCGGCGCGCGGTCGCGGAACACCCTGCCGCGCGTTCACTCTGAACTGTGAAATGTGCGGGCGGGTGGAGTGGTGCTGGGTGCCCGCTCTACTGCGTCTCCCAATTACCCATGTCATCCACCGTGCCGGGGATGTGATCCTTTCCCGCTGAAAAAAGATCGTAGCCATCGGGATTGTGGACGCCGGGCTGCACGTATTGATATTCCTTCCCGTAAGGATCGAGCGGGACTTGATCCATGAGCTTCTGCCAGTTGCGCGGCTTGGGCTGGGGCTGGGCGGTCAAGGCTTTCAATCCCTGCTCTGTCGTCGGGAGATAGCCGACGCTGGATTGGTAAACCATCATGCTCGTCTTGATGGTCTTGATGTCGGAATCGACGCGGACTCTTTGAGCGACGCCTAAATTATCGCCCATGAAAAAAATCGCGGAACCTGCGAGCACCGCGATAATCATGACCACGAGCATGATTTCCAAGAGCGTGAAACCGGCGTTGCGAAGATGGAGTGTGCGTTTCATGGGAAGTTACGGGGCGAGTTTATAGTCGAGGTGCTGCCAGTGGTGTTTGAACTGCATTTCGACAGCCCGCACGGCGACGGCGTTCGATTTTTTATCGAGCCGCAAAACGAGCTTGTTCACGCCAGCCCGCAGTGCCGAGCCGGGGATCGCCTGCTGGCCGTGGAGCCAGCCGTTGTATTGAAAGCGGGTGCTGGATTCGTTCGGGCGGACGATGGCCTGATACGCGGGATCGGCG
>JAYVRQ010000582.1:0-3820 GCA_043776145.1 Chthoniobacteraceae bacterium | reverse complement strand
TTTGCACTTCGGGCGCGGCGGGCTGCGGGTCGATGGTGACGAATTCCTCGAGGCTCCCGATGCGCGGATAGGTGCCGGCCTTTTCGACGATGTCCTTTTTCCAATCCTCCGAAAGCACCTCGATGAGCAGCCGGGGCCGTTCGCGATAGAGCGGATGCGCGTCGGCGGGATCGCAGGCGACCATCACATCGGGGTAATAGTGGAGCGTCTTGCCGCGGAATTGCGTCCGCAATTTCATGTCGGACTTGAAGACGCGGCAGCCTTTGCCGCGGAGGTGGGCGAGCAGGGCGGCGAAAATATTTCCCGCGACGAGTTCGTGTCCGTCGGACGCGCCGGCCATGGCAAACACCTGGCCGTCGCAGTATTCGTGCTTCACCTCGGAGTGTTGTTCGCCTTCGAGATACTCGTCTTCGGCAATGTAGGGAATCGGCGCGGCGGAGATCATGGCGCGCAGCTTACGAGACTCGGCGGAGACTGGCAACGACGGGGCGCGCTCATCGGCTCGCGAGCACTTCGGCGAGATGGAGCGTCTTCAGCTTCCGGCCCTGACGGTCGAGCAAGCCCTGGATTTGCATCAGGCAGCTTGAGTCATTCGAGATGATGAAATCCGCGCCGGTCTCTACGGCGGACGCGCATTTTACTTCGCCCATCGCCGTCGAGATCGCAGGAAATTTTGCGGAGAACGTGCCGCCGAATCCGCAGCAACTTTCCGCCTCCTTCATCTCGACCATTTCAAGCCCGGCGACTTTTTCCAGCAACTTGCGCGGCTGCGATTTCACGCCGAGTTCGCGCATCCCGTGGCAGCCATCGTGGAAAGTCGCCTTGCCGGGAAAACGCGCGCCGAGGTCGGTGACGCCGAGTTGATCGACGAGAAATTCCGAGAACTCGAAGCAGCGTCCCGCGAGTCGTTTCGCCGCTGCTTCGCGCGGAGTTCCTTTGAAAAGATCGCCGTAAAAAACCTTCAGCATCGCCCCGCACGAACCCGACGCGCTGACGACGACCTCCGCATCGGAAAGCAGATCGAGCGTCCGCTCCGCGACGGGCCGCGCCTCTTCCCAATAGCCCGAATTGAATGCGGGCTGTCCGCAGCAGGTGATGTCCGGCTTGTATTCCACCTCATGCCCGAGTTGCTCGAAAATTTTCACCATGCTTACGCCCGATTTGGGAAAGCACAGATCGACGAAGCAGGGGATGAAGAGGGTGATTTTCACGGGAGCGGTGGAGCACATAAGCGAAAACAGCGCGAGCGACAACAGGCGCGTATTCTTGGGTTTGAAGGTGCGCGTCATTGCGTGTTCCGGGTAGCACGCTCGTCCCGAGTGTTGGCGAAGGCGTCCCGCCTTCGCGAACTTCCTACGCGTTAGCAACTCGAAACGCGGACGTTTTCACTGCGATCCACATCGAAGAAAGTTCGTCATGGCGGGACGCCATGACCAACACTCGGGACGAGCGTGCTACCCGGAATTCGCGAACGCGCGCCTTCCAATTCCGCTCCCGCCGCTGCTACATTCGCCGCCATGAAATTCCTCCGCTTCCTCCCGCTCGTCCTCGTCCTTTCGTTTGCCCGCGGGGATGACCGCCCCACCGGTTCGGAAAAATGGGAGGGCGAGATCGCGGCGTTCGAGGCGGCGGATCGTGCGAAGCCGCCGGAAAAAGGCGGGGTCGTTTTCGTCGGGAGTTCCAGCATTCGCCTTTGGAAAACACTCGCGCAGGATTTTCCCGGCGTTCGCGTGCTCAATCGCGGCTTCGGCGGCTCGGAGATCTCGGACTCCACATTTTTCGCGGAGCGCATCGTCATTCCGTATGCGCCGCGCATGGTCGTGTTCTACGCGGGCGGGAATGATCTGAACGCGGGTAAATCGCCGGAGCAAGTGATCGCGAATTTCAAAATGTTCGCGGCGAAGATTCGCGAAAAACTGCCCGAGACCGTGATCGCCTACATTTCCATCGCGGGAAATCCGGCGCGCTGGGCGCATGTCGAAAAAGTGAAGACGGTCAACGCCGCAATCGAGGCATGGACCGGGGAGCAGCCGCGCATGAAATTCATCAACGTCTTCCCGCACATGCTGGGCGCGGACGGTTTGCCGAAGCCGGAGATTTTTGTGGAGGACAAACTGCACATGAACGCGGCGGGCTACGCGATTTGGAAGGAAGTCGTCGGGCCGTTTTTGAAGGAGTGATCGCACCAGCGCGGAGCGCCCAAAAAAAACCTGTCATTTCGACCGGAGCGGAGGCGGGGTTCAGCGAACTGCGTTCGGCAGTCCGCAGAGCTGGCTGAATGCGTCGAGCATTCGGTCGAGCGGGAATTCGCTGCGGATGTGCTCGCGGGCGGCTTGGGCAAAGGATTCGCGGCGGGGTGCGTCGTGCGCGAGTTGCACGATGGCTTCGGCGAGCGCGGGGGCGTCGCGGGGCGGCGTGAGGATTCCGGTGAGGCCGTTCACGATTTGTTCGGACGCGCCGCCCAAGTCGGTCGCGATCACGGGAACGCCGGTGGCCATCGCTTCGAGCGACGCATTCGGGCAGCCGGACGGTTCGGAGATCATCGTGAAAAGGTCGAGGTCCGCGAGGAAGGCGCGCGTGTCGGCGATTTCGCCGCACCACTTCACCGGCAGGTCGCGCGCTTGTTTGCGGAGTTCGCGGGCGTGCGCCTCGAAGCCGCGCTCCTGCCCGCCAGCGATGCGCAGCGTGAAGCGCGGCAGTCGCGGCGCGGCGATGCGGATGGCGTCGAGCAGATCGCCGATGCGTTTCGCCGGCGAAAGGCGAGCCGCGGTGCCGATGATGAGCGGGCTGTTGCGTCTCGGAGTCCGCGGAGTTTCGTCGAGCCCGACGCCGTTGCGGATGACGCAGACCGGCACGCCGAGTATGCGCGCGGCGAGGTCGGATTCGGCGGCGTATTTCACCACGACGCCCGCGAGCCGCGCGCCGTACTCGTGCGGCGTGAGGTAGGGAAGACCCGCGCGCGGATTTGCGAAGTAGCGGGCGAGCGAGGCGAAATACATTTCGCCGGGGCTCACGTCGAAGACCGGAGCATTGAGCAGCGCATCAGCGGCGAGCAGGCGACACCATGCTGCCGGCAAGCCGTCGCCGGATTTTAGGAATGCGCCGAGTCGGTGGGCGGCGATTGGCTCCAGCATGGCGCAGGCGGGCGGTGGAATTTTCGGGGCGAAGAAACGCCGGGCATCGAAGTCCGCGCCACGCCGCTCCAAGACGGCCCGCCATTGTTCCGCGTGTGGATGAGACGAGTGCCGCACCGCGCCGAGCGCGATGAGCGGAAGCCCGGTGGCGCTGGCGGGAATAGGCGGGAGCGCGTCCGAAGTCACGAACCATGCGCCTGCGGCGATCAAGAGCACTGGCTCGTCAGCGGCGCACAAGCGTTCGATGAGTTCCTCGCGCGACGCGACGATTTCGGCCACGAGCCCGGCCTGCGCGATGGCGCGCTGCGTCCGGCCGATGTGCGCTTTTTCACCAGGATCGAGCGCGAGGATCAAACCGCGCATCGACTAATCCTAAATCCGGCGATGGAACGGAAGGATGTCACGCAAAGGCGCAAAGGCGCAAAGAGTTGCGATTTCGTCTGCACGCACCCGATCGGAAAATGACGGTCGCCGACCAGTCCCTCTTCTTTGCGTCTTTGCGCCTTTGCGTGACATCCCATTCCTGGATTTAGGCTAGAGTATTTTCTATTTAATCTGTCGCGACATGTGGTCGAATTGACCGAGGTGAACCTCCCGCACCGATTTGCGCGAGCGTGTCGTTGCGGCCCGGGAACGTGGACAGAGTGCGGCGGAGATCGCCCGGCTCTTCCAACGCTCCCAGCGCC
>JAYVRQ010000581.1:0-3827 GCA_043776145.1 Chthoniobacteraceae bacterium | reverse complement strand
GAGGTCGATGTGGCGGGCCATGATGAGATAGCTCGCGTAGTGGTTGCCTTCGCTCTCGACGAGGCTCGCGTAAAAATCCGCGAGCGGCGCGTCGAGGTCGCGCACGCCTTCGGCGAGGAGTTGGAATTTCTCGCAGCTCCGGCCTTCGATGAGCGCGAGGACGACGAGGTGGTCGATGACTTGTTCGCTCCGCCCTTTTCTCACGGCGGCCATCATGCCGCTGATCCACGGGCTGCGCTGCGGATTGTGAAAGGGGATGCCGCGCGCGCGCAGGAGGCCGAGGACGAGATCGAAATGTTGCAGCTCCTCGATGGCGATCGCGTTTAGTTCGCTCACGCGGTCATGCAGCTCGACGTACTTTTCCAGATTCAGCGCGGAGGTCGCGGCCTTGCGTTCGAGGTGCGCGTGATCGACGAGCACGGGCGCGAGGTTCGCGCGGATTTTTGGGAGCCAGGTGTCGGGAAGTTTTTCGCGCCAGAGGAGCATCAGCCCTTCGGATAGCGAATCTCTTCCGTTCCGCAAAGCCGCTTTGTCAGATCGACGGGATCGCCGAGATGCACCTGCTCGGGATCGACCTGATAGGACCACACGTAAAAGCCCGTGAGCGTGGCCGCGCCGTAGATCGTGGTGAAGGCGCAGTTCCCCGCATCGTAGCCGGAGGAAATGCGGACGCGCCCGATGCGCGGCTTCGGGAAGCGCGCATCGAAGACCTGCCAGTGCCCGCCCATCCAGACTTCGCAGTAGGCGTGAAAATCTTCTGGCGTTCCGGGAGAGGGCACGCCGATGTCGGGCACGAATCCGCTGACGTACCGCGCGGGCAGATTAAACGTGCGGCAGAGCGCGATGACCGTGTGCGCGAGATCGCGGCAGACGCCGTAGCGCCGCTCCACGATATCGTGCGCGGAAAGCAGCGGGCTGCCGGAGCCGGTGCGGTATTCGATGTGGCGGTTCGCCCATGCGCAGATGGCCTGCACGCGGGCGAGGCCGTGCGGGAGATGGCCGAAATTTTGCCACGCAAAATCGCGCAGCTTGTCGGAGTCGCAGTAGCGCGTGGGCAGCACGTAGCGCAGGATTTCGGGCGGGAGAAGATGCGGTGGCACGGGCTCGTCCACATACATGAAATTCTCGGGTGCACCGGGCACCATCACGATCGAGTCGTAGCGCAGCACGTTGCGTCCGGGTTCGAGAAAGAGGCGGTTCACCGCATTGCCGTGATCGTCCTGAAATTCGGTCGTCGCGCTCATCGGCTCGAACTGCAAACTCTGCGCGCGGATGAGCTGGTAGCGATCCTGCCGCGGCGTGATGGCGACGAGGATCGGCGTTTGTGCCGGAGTTTCGTAGATGATTTCGCAGCCGACGCGGACGGCGAGATCGAGCGGCGGAGACGGCAAGGTGGATTGTTTCATAAAGCCCTAAATGGAAGAATCGCGCGCACGCCATTCGGCGGACGTTTTGTTGTGAGATTTTTTACCCTGGCCGGAGAATTTCAGATGCGCGCGCGAAAGGCGAGCCAGAAGCAGGCTCTCCAAAAAGGCTTCCGCGTTGACACGTCCCCGCCTTTCCTCCGCAATCCTGCGCGAAAAATCCATGCTCCGCTCCCGACTCGCCCCGCTCATCGACGCCTTTGCCGGCAAGCGCATTCTTGTCATCGGCGATCTCATGCTCGACGAATTTTTGTGGGGAAAAGTCTCGCGCATTTCGCCCGAAGCACCCGTGCCCGTCGTCGAGATTGTGAACGATGAGTCGTTCCCCGGCGGGGCCGCCAACGTCGCGCGCAACCTCGCCGAATTCACCCGGCACGCGAGCATCCTCGGCGTCACCGGCGACTGCCTCCACGCCGAAAAACTCAAGAGCCTGCTCACCTCGGAAGGCGTCGATGTCGCCGCGATCCAGTCGCACGCCTGCTATCAGACGATTGTGAAAACGCGCATCATCGCGCGGCAGCAGCAGGTCGTCCGCATCGACCGGGAAAGGCGCACCGCCCTTCGCCCCGAGCACGCCGCCGTCGCGCTCGAACACATCGCCGCGCTACTCCCTGCGACCGACGCCATCATCGTCGAGGACTATGGAAAAGGGCTGCTCGATCAGGACTTCGCCGGGGCCATCTGCGACCTTGCGAACCGCGCGGGAAAAATCCTCGCCGTCGATCCCAACCCACACAACCCGCTCGACTGGCGGCACGTCACCGTCATCAAGCCGAATCGCGCGGAAGCCTTTGCCAGCGCGGGCCGGCTGCCCGGCGAGCCCGTCGATCCGCCGACCGATGACCGCGAGCTTTTCGCCGTCGGCAAGGTGCTTTCGGAGAAATGGAACGCGGACAATTTGCTCATCACGCTCGGCGAGCAGGGCGTCATGCTTTTCCGCCGCGACGTGCCGCCGTACCACGCGCCGACACGCGCCCGCGAAGTCTTCGACGTGAGCGGGGCGGGGGACACCGTCATCGCGCTTTTCACGCTGGCGCTCACCGCCGGAGCCACGCCCGCCGAAGCCGCCGAGATCGCGAATCACGCCAGCGGCGTCGTCGTCGGCAAGCTCGGCACCGCCACGGTCACACCTGCGGAATTGCTGGCGAGTTTCGAGATTTAGCTGCCTGTCGAACGGCCGATTCAGCGGATGGCCAGCGTCCCGCCATCGACCGGATAAGCGGAGCCGGTCACGAAGCTGGCTTCATCGCTGCACAGGAAAAGCGCGAGCGTCGCGACTTCTTCGGGCGTGCCCATGCGCCCGATGGGTTGCGTCCTCGAAAGTTTCTCGAACATCTCCTCTTCGCGGCCCGGATAGTTTTTGGCGATGAAGCCATCGACGAATGGAGTGTGAATGCGGCCGGGCAGGATGGCGTTGCAGCGGATGCCCGCGCCGATGAAATCCTTCGCGACGGAGTAAGTCATCGCGAGCACCGCGCCTTTGCTGGCGGCGTAGGCGAAGCGATCCGCGACGGCCATCTGCGCGACGACGGAGGCGAGGTTGAGAATCACGCCGCCGCCGCTCGCGGTCATGTGCCGGAGCGCGGCCTGCGTGCAGTGCGCGACGCCGTTCACATTCACGCGCTGGACGCGCGCGAAATCCCCCGGCGTGGTGTTCAAGGCGTTGCCGACATGGGCGATGCCCGCGTTGTTCACGAGGATGTGGAGCCGTCCGCGTCGCGCGAGGATTTGCGCGAAGGCAGCATCCACCGCGGCGGGATCGCCGACATCGCAGACTTCGCCGTTTGCGCTGTGGCCGGCGGCGCGGAGTTCGTTCACCGCGAGGTCGAGCGGCGCTGGCTGAAGGTCGAGAATCTCAATCGCCGCCCCATGCGCGGCGAAGCGCCGGGCGATGGCGAGTCCGATTCCGGATGCGCCGCCGGTGATGACGGCGGTTTTGGAGGTGAGATCGAAGGCGGTCACGGTTCGATTTCAAAAGCCCGCCGCGCGGCTAACGAGTTGTTCAGTCGCACTGAGGCCGAAGCGTTCGGGGCGGTACATCTCTTCCACTTTCGTCGAGGGCGCGGTCACGGTTCCCGCCGTTCGCACGCGGGCGAGGTAGCGGAAGGTGAAGGCTCCGGCGGGCAGGTGATCGCAGAAGTAGAGCACGCGGTCGGCGCGGATTTCGCGGTAGTCGGCGCGGGTGAAATCCTTGCCACCCTGCGAGCGGAAGTCGGGATTGATCGCTTCGAGAATCGCGGGGAGCGGATCGTCAACGGCGACGAAGTGGCCGGGCTGCGGCGTCTCCACTCGCAGCGTCACGAGCACGCGGTCGCCGACTTGCAAATCCGTCGCGGGGGCGAGCACGCCGTCGCCCGCGATCTTTTGGTAGCTGCGCGAAACGGCGTAGCCGCGATCCTGCCG
>JAYVRQ010000580.1:0-13576 GCA_043776145.1 Chthoniobacteraceae bacterium | reverse complement strand
TGGAATAAGTCACGGTATAAGTCACCGTGTCGCCCGCATCGCCATTCGGTGTGGAAACAGACTTGGTCAGATTCGCGATGATCGGCTCGACGACTGTGACATTGCTGTTGTTCGACGCCGGGCCGGACTGCGTACCATTCAGCGAGACGGTGAAGTTATTCGAGAGAATGTTGCCCGCCTGGTTGTTACCCGCGCCGGAGTTATCGACGAGCGCGTTAAACTCGATGACCACGAACTCCTGATCCGCATCGCGATCCGCATTGTCGAGGGTGCCCAGGCTGAAGGTGACATCGGTTCCCGAGGTGAAGGGTCCGCCGGAGATGGCACCGCCCGGCAGCACGAACGACGGCACGATGCCACTCACGCTGGCTTGGTTCCCAGAAACAAACAGCCCCGCGCCTGATAGTGTGCTGGATGTCAGCCCGCTGCCATTTGCGACCAGGGCCGCGCGCGCGGTGCCATCATTTAGGAAAGTAAGTCCCGCAGGCAGCACATCAGTCATTTGTAAATTCGTGAGAGTGCTGCTTTCCGCCACCTGCACTTGCAACCGATAGCGCACGATTTCACCGATGGTCGCATTCGAGCCGGTGGTCGATACCTCTGAAGTAGCAACAATGGATTTCACCGGGACGATGGGTTGAACCGTGACGGTCGATTGCGCGGTCGTGTGCAGGTCGTTTGCATTCACGCCTGTGCCGGTGCGCTCGCCATTATCCGCGCCGGGCGAGCCAGTGTTGGCGGAGCCAGTGGGATTGCTCGTGGTGCCATTCGCACCGGGCAGGCTCGTTGTGACCGCATCGGCAGTGTTGGTGATTGCCTGGCCGGGCGTCACGTTGGAATTGATCGTTGCGGAGTAAGTGACCGTGACGCTGCCGCCCGCGGGGATGGTGCCGATGTTCACAAGCACGATGCCAGCGAGGGAGCTATTCACGATGCCAGTCACGCCGCCCGCGCTGCTCACGGCGACGCTGCCTAGATTGAGCGCGAGGAAGCTCGGAAGAATGTCTGCGATCTGCGACTCGAAGGCTGGAGTGAGGTTGTTCCCCGTGCCGTTCGTGAGGGTGACGGTGAAGTTCACCGTGTCGCCCGCGTCGCCCGTGGATGGCGATACACCCTTGGAAAGAGTGAGCGCGGATTCAGCGATGATGACGTTCACCGTATTGGAAAACGGCCCAACGAGCGAGCCATTCACCAATGCCTGATAGGCATTCCCGCGTGTGTCGCCCGCGTCGTTGCTGCCGGCCACGCTGTTGTCCACGAGCGCATTGAATTCGAGCACGATGAACTCGCCGTTCGCGTCACTGTCCGCGTTCGTTAGATTTCCAAAGACAAAGGTGGGATCGATGCCGGTGGAAAATGCGCCGCCAAGGATCGCGCCGCCCGGCAGCACAAAGGTCGGCGTGATTCCAGATAGGGTCGTCGCATCGCCGGCGCGCTCCAGCCCAGCGCCGGAGAGCGTGGATGACGTGAGCGAACTGCCGGAGGTCGAGACGAAGGCCACGTTGGTCGTGCCGTCGTTAAGGTAAGTCAGCCCGGTCGGCAGGTAATCGACGAGGCGGAAATTGGTCGCCGCACCCTCGGGAATTTGCGTGACGAGACGGTAGCGAATGACTTCGCCGACCGCCACGCGCTCATTGCCAGCAACGAGGGTGGTAAAGGACTCGGACGTGCTCACGAGCGACTTCGATGGCGTCGGCGTCGCGATGGTGACGGTCGCGGTGTCGGTAAGATCGGTGAGCGTGTGATCCGGCCCACCTTCCGTGCCCGCAAAGTTCGTGAGCGTCGCGGTGTTCGTGAGTAACTGTCCCGGCTGCACTGCGCTCGTGGCCTGTAAGTCGTAAGTTACCACGATGAGGTTGCGCCCGTTGCTCGCATCGTAACGATCCAGCGCGCCTGGATCGGGATTGGTGTTGCCGGGATCGTTCAGTTCCAGCCCGCCCGCCGCGTCAAAGAGCCCGGTGCCGAGCGTCGTGTAAGTCACGGTCGCACCCGTGCCATCGACCACGCGAAGATTTAGTCCCGCGCCGCTTCCGGGAATAACGAATCCAGTGGGCAGCGTGTCGCGGAAGCGCACATCGAACGCACCGTTGAGCCCGCTGCCCGTATTCTCGACGACGATGGCAAACGTCACGATGTCGCCCGCGTCGATGCCGGACAGGTTGCTGTTGATCGGCGTCGCGGCGAGTCCCGTCGAATTCACCGTGCCCGCAAAACGCGCGCCCGCCGTGCCCGGCGCATTGAAAGTCACCGGCCCGACTGCGCCCGATGTAAAGGTCGCGCCAGCCTTGTCCGTGGCGACGACTCCCTTTTGCACATTCAGCACCGGCTCGGTCAGTTGAATCTGGATGATGGCATCCGCATCCTGCGCGCCCGCGTTCGTCGTGCCTTCGGAAACGCGCGCCTGATTCGTCAGGAAAAGCCCGTCGGCAAAGGGATTCGCGGTCGCTGCGACGGTCAGCAGCAGGTCCACCGTAGTCTGCTGATTGAGCGCGCTATCGTAGTTGCCGAAGCTGAGCGTCACGCTGTTTGAAGTCGCGTCCGTGGTTAGCGTCGGCACGATTCCCGAGTAGGCGCTGAAGGTATCCAAGGGTCCGAATTTCACATGGCCGACGGCAGGTGCAGCGGCGCTGACGATGTTATCGAAAGTCGTGAGTGTCGGTGAATTGAAGACAGGCAGCGGAAGAAAATCGGTGACAGTCAGCGCCTCGACATCGCTCGTCGGCAGCGTGTAAGTGAGCCGGTAGGTCACGCTGTCGCCGGGCGCGATTTTCACGGGCGAAGTGAACGACGTGCTGCCATTGATCGCGTAGATCGACTTGGTCAACGTGCCTGAAACGATGCTCACACTCGCGGCGCTGGCATCCGCTTCGGACTGGCCGGTGGTCGTGGTGACATTCGCGACCGAGAGCAGATCGCCCGCGATCGAGATGCTGTTCCCGAGCGTGTCGCCCTGATCCACCGACTGGTCGCCCGATGGAAAGTTAAAGTCGAAATCATCCTGAATGACCGTGCGGAAGGTGATGGTGCCGACCGTGCCGGAATTCAGCGCCGGAGCCGATTGCGGGAGCGGGCCGCCGGTACCGCCATTGGGCACATTGCCGCCGAGCAGTTTGCCATCCTGGCCGCGCGTCACGAGTTCGTTCGAGATGCGAAAGGTGAGCGGCGTCGTGCCATCCACAGAGCTTTGCGCGCCGAGCGTGAAGTTGGCCGCGTTGAAAGTGCCGCTCGTGACGATGCCATGCTCGCTCACTGTCAGCGTCGGCGTGAAGGTGCCGGAGAATTTTTGGCCGTCGGTAAAGATGTCGCTTGCGATGAGGTTTTGGAACGCGAAGTAATCCGAGACTTGGAAGGTCATCGTGTACTCGATCGTGTCGCCCGGACTCGCGCCCGCCGCGCCCGTGTCGGTCACGACCGCCACGGATTTCTGAATGGCGATGGATTTATCTGTGAGTGTGTGATCGTTCGCCGTGGCATCGTTCACGACCAGTGAGGCGGTGTCGCGCCCGTCGATGGGTGTCCAATTTCCCTGCGCCTTCGCGTCGTCGATCGAGGTCGCGTCATCGCCGGAGACTTCGTTGATGACAGGGTTTCCAAGCGAGTTCGCACGCGGCACGTAGTAGGTGAAGAGCAGCGTCGCGTCGTTCGTCGCGGTGGTGCCGGTGACGGTTGCGAACTGCCGCGTGAGCGTGCCGCCGGGCGTGGTGGTCGAAGGTGTCGAGATGGCCGTGGTGCCCATCACCGTCCCGCGAATCGCCGTCGCATCGACACTGACGAATTGCAGATTGTTTGGAAGAACGTCGGTCAGTTGCAGGTTCGTGAGCGTCTGCCCGTTCGCAATATCGACAGTTACAAGATACTGCCGCATAAAGTTCGGGCCCGTCGCCGTTTCGTCCTCCGGCCCGAGATAGGTTTTCGTGAGTGTGAAAAGATTGGGTGTGACGCTCGTGCTAGCCAGCGAGCCGGTAATGCTGGGATCGGTGGTCGGATTATCGAGCGCATCGTTGCCATACTGAAAGCCACCGCGCGCCTGGATGGACAAAGGCTGATTCGCATCCGCAAGATTGCTCAACTGCGCGGAGAACGAGATTGCGGCTGGAGGCTGATTCGGCGTGAAACTTCCAAAGGGTAGCTGGAAGACCACCAACTGATCGCCCGGCGTGCCCGTGACCACCAGTGAAGCGCCGGCGCTCGTCTTGGCGTAGGGATGCGTGGCATTGCCAGCACCGTCGAAGGTGAGCACCGTCGTCGTCACCGATGTTCCGAGAAAATTCGCGCTGCCTGGCACGTAAGTCAGCCCGTCATCGGTTGCCGCGCCCGCGCCGTCGCGGCCCGTGGCGGGAAGATAGACATCCACATACGGGCCGTATCCCGTGTCGGTCGCGCTCGCATTGTCAAAGGTCGCGGTAAGCGCGATGACTTCGCCGATAAGCGGATTCGCCGGAGCGGCGAGGGTGACTGCGGGCGTGGCCGCGCAGAGGATTCGATCTTCGATGGTTTCAAGGAGCAGGGCGCGGCGGGACATGGGCAGGGATGGGTTTTGCATGGGTGCTTCGAATTTGAAAAAAGCACTTGGCATACCAACGGCTGTGATGTGGTCCGCCCAATAAAGATCAAACCCATGCCCATTCACACCACCCACCGATTCCTCCTCGCCTGGCTCGCCATGTCTGCCCTGCTTTTCTCTGTAGAACCGTCTCCGCTGCCCAGCGGGCCGAGCCCACACGAGCCTTCGATCCTCGATGAGTATCAAAGCGAGATCGGCAAAATTGGCCGCACGAATCGCACTTTTGCAAAGAAGACCAGTGCCAGCATTCCCGGAGATTTTTCGCCGTGGTGGATTCGCGGGCAAAAGAATACCCTCGGCGACAACTCCCGCTCGCAAGCCATCACTGTCGATGACTTGTATGTGCGCGCCATCCAGCACTCGAACCAGATCAAAGTCTTCAGCGACTTGCCGCTCATTCGCGAGACAGGCATCCAGGAGGCGAAGGGTGAGTTCGACACGAACGCCTTTCTTCAGGGAAAATTCGACCGCAAGAACGATCCCGTCGGCAATACACTCACGACCGGCGGCGCATCACGCTTCCGACAGGATGAGTGGTCGATGGAAGCGGGCGCGAAGAAGAAATTCGTGACTGGAACCGAGGTCACACTTTCCCAAGAGCTATCCCGCACGGATAACAACTCGATCTACTTCGTCCCAAACCCGCAGTCGAAAGCCACGCTCTCGCTGAGTGTCGTGCAGCCTTTGCTGAAAGGCGCGGGCGTTTCCTACAATCGCAGCACGCTGCGCATCGCGCGCATCGACTCGGAGATTGCGATGAGCGAATTCATCCGCCAGAGCGAATCGCACCTGCTCGAAATCACGCGCACTTACTGGGCGCTCTATGCGGCGCGTGTAACCTATCTGCAAAAAGCCAAGCTGGTCGATGAAACCGCGCACGTTGCCGACGAACTGAAGGCGCGGCAGAAGGTCGATGCCAAGCAATCGCAACTTTTCCGCGCGCAATCCGCGCTCGCCACGCGCCGCTCCGATCTCGTGCGCCAGGAGGCCGCAGTTCGCAATGCGCAGGACCGTCTCAAGGCGCTCGTGAACGATCCCGGCTTGCTGGCTTCCGCAGGCATGGAACTCGTCCCGCGCGACCGGCTCATCCTTTCGAGCATGGTCGTCGATGCGCAGTATTCCGCGCAGCAGGCGCTGGAAAGCCGGCCCGAAATTGCACAGGCATTCCTGCAACTCCGCGCCGCGACCATTCGCGAAAACATGCAGCGCAACGAACTGCTGCCTGAGCTGAATCTCGTGTTGCAAGGCTCGCTCGGCGGACTCGACAACGGCGACTACGGCACCGCCTACGAGCGGCAATACAGCAAGGGCAACCCCGGCTGGGGCGCGGGATTTGTCTTTAGCTTTCCGCTGGAAAATAACATCGCGAAGGCACGCCACGAACGCCGCCAGTTGGAGCTTCGCCAGCAGATCGACCAAGTCCGCACGACCATCGACACCGTACTGCTCGAGGTAAAAGTCAGCGCCCGCGAAGTCTCGACCGCCTATCGCGAAACGCAGGCGAAATACGCCGCCGTGAAAGCCTTCACCGAAGACATCGACTCGCTGCAAGCACGCCGCACCGTGCAAACCGCCTCGCCTCCGCCCGGCGTCGATGAGTCTTCGCAAACCGCAACCTATCTCGATACGCTGCTCGACAGCCAGGATCGCCGCTCGTTTGCCGAGGAAGAGTTCATCCGCGCCGCCGCGAACTATCAAATCTCGATCGTGAATCTCGAACGCGCAAAAGGCAAACTGCTCAACTACTCCGCCGTCGATGTCGTCCGCACGAAGGATGAAAACGGGTTGCCGTTGCTGCGTTTGGAAAAAGGCGGTCGCGATGGAAAATCATCCGTCTCGGGAAAATAGCTGGGAGCCAATTCCGGGTAGCACGCGCGTCTCGCGCGTTGGTCCCCGCGTCCCGCGGAGACGAACTTCCCTCACGCCTCGCCCGTGATGACGCTCTCAATTCCAACACGCGGTTCCGAAAGTTCGTCCCGGCGGGACGCCGGGACCAACGCGCGAGACGCGCGTGCTACCCGGATTCCGCGACCGCGCTTTTTCTCGAAATGGATCACCGAATCACCGCTCGATACAACGAAGCGCCATCTAGCCCGACTGACCGAAGTCTCAGACGTGCGTCTTCGCGAATTGGCAAATGCACACCCTTCGCAAGTCGAAGCCATCGCCCTCATCGCCGAGTCCGTGCGGCGCACGCACGGGCTGATTCCCTACGATGTGCAACTCCACGCCGGACATGTCCTCGCTGTGGGCCGCGTGGCGGAGATGGCCACGGGTGAAGGCAAGACCCTCGTCGCATTGCTTCCGGCGTTTTGCTTCGCGCTCGAAGGCCGCGGTGTCCACATCGCGACCGTGAACAGCTATCTCGCCGAGCGCGATTGCGCGTTTGCGCGGCCTGCTTTCGCGCGGCTCGGGATGTCGGTTGGCTTGTTGGCCGAAAAGGCATCCAAGCCAGCGAAGCATGAGTCCTATGCGTCCCATGTGACCTATGGCGTCGGCACCGAGTTCGGCTTCGACTATTTGCGCGATCAACTCGCAATCCGCGCGCTCGGCAATGTGCGTCCGCGCTTTCACGAACTGCTCGGCGGACGTGCGCAGCCGCGTGCGGATGTCGTCCAGCGCGGCCATGCTTTTGCCGTCATCGACGAAGCGGACAGCGTGCTCATCGACGAGGCGCGCAGCCCACTCATCGTCGCCACCGGCGCGCGAAATCCGCACGCGACGCCGCAGGTCTTCCACCTCGCCGACCGCATCGCCGCAGGCTTGCGCACCGATGCCGATTTCACACGCGACCCGCATTCGCACCGCCTCGCGCTCACGCCCGATGGCGCGCGCCGTGCGCTCGACCGGCTCACGGACGATGTGCTCCCGCACTTGCAGCGGCTCTGGCAGGAAACCATCGAGCAGGCGCTGCATGCGCGGCATCGCCTGAAGCGCGATGTGCAGTACGTCGTGCGCGAGGGGAAAGTCGTCATCGTCGATGAATTCACGGGGCGCCTCTGCCCCGACCGCACCTGGCGCGATGGGATGCACCAGGCCGTAGAGGCGTGCGCGGGCGTCACCGTCACCGAGGAAAATTCCTCCGAGGCCACGATCACGCGGCCAGCGTATTTCCGGCTCTACGAAAAAATCTGCGGCATGACCGGCACCGCGCGCGAAGCCGCCACAGAACTCCGCGAATGCTACCGCATCGCGAGCAGCGTCATCCCGTTGCACCGTCCGTCGCGCCGCGTGTTGCTGCCGGATCGCGTCTTTGCCAGTCGCGATGCGAAACTCGCCGCCGTCGTCCGCGAAATCGTCGCGCGCCACGCGACTGGCCAGCCCGTGCTCGTTGGCACGCGCACCATCGAAAACAGCGAGGCGCTCACGGACAAACTTTCACCGTGCGGGATTCCATTCCGTGTGCTCAACGCAAAACAGGACGCCGAGGAAGCCGCGATCATCGAACAGGCTGGCGAGCCCGGCAGTGTCACCATCGCGACCAACATGGCCGGACGCGGCGCGCACATTCCCGTGCCCGCGGAAAGCCTGCACGCGGGCGGGTTGCACGTCATTGGCCTGGAGCGCCACGAATCTGCGCGCATCGACCGCCAGCTCATCGGACGCTGCGCCCGCCAGGGCCAGCCCGGCAGCGCGCAATTTTTCCTTGCGCTCGATGACGATCTGCTCGTGCGCCACGCAGTCGCTTTTACACCGCCGGTCAAAAATAAAGACGGCGAGTTTCCGCCAAACATCGCCGCCCACTTTCTCCGCGCGCAGCGGAAAGTCGAAGCCGCCGACCGCCAGCAACGGCGGCAACTCGCGCATTACGACCAGTGGCTGGACGAACTGAAACAAGCTCTATGAACATCGAACATCGAACGAAGCGCATTTGCGCTTGGCTGCTGACTTTGATGCTTGGTGTTTCCTCCGCCAGTGCGGACGACCTCCTCGGCTACACCGAGCCCTACAAGATCATCACCGTCTCCGCCGCCGAGCCCGGCGTGCTGGCGGAGCTACTCGTCGAGGAAGGCACGCGCGTTAAGAAAAATCAGGTGCTCGCGCGGCTCGACATCGCGGCGCTCAGCGCGGAACTCGACATCGCCAAAGCCGAGGCGCAGCTCCAGGCGACACGCAAACAGCGGCTCGCCGAACTCGCGCAATCCAGCCGCGCCACCGCCGACGAACTCGAGAAGGCGAAGACCGATCTCGTCATCAAGCAGGCGCAGGTGCGCAAGACCGAGGCGATGATTGAGTCGCGCACGATGCGCAGTCCGGTCGATGGCGTCGTCACGGAAATCAAACGCGACCTGAGCGAGAGCGTTTCCGCTGCGAATCCGCACGTCCTCACCGTGGTGCAGATCGACAAGTTGAGCGTGAATCTCTTCCTCCCGCCCGCCATCGCGGCAGGTCTGAAAGTTGGCGGCGCGGCGCAGTTGCGATTTGAAAATGGGGAGCAGCGCGTTCCCGCGGCGATTGAGTTCATCAGTCCCGTCACGGATTCCGCGAGCGGGACGGTGCGGGTGAAATTTGCGATCGACAATGCGGGCGGCGCACACCGCGCGGGGGCGCGCTGCACGCTGGCGGATGAGCGCGTGGCCGGGCCGTAGCTGACGCGCGGCAGCATTTTCCGGGTAGCACGCGCGTCTCGCGCGTTGGCGAAGGCGTCCCGCCTTCGCGAACTTTCAAAACGCATTGCTTCCGATTTCGTTCACGATTTTCGCAGCGACACGGCAGGGAAGTTCGTTTTGGCGGGACGCCAAAACCAACGCGCGAGACGCGCGTGCTACCCGGAACACGCTGCCGCGCGCTATCCGTCCGCGCGCTGCGTGTAGCGCGCGAGCCATTGGTCGGCAGTGCGCTGGAGTTCTCTCCAGAGCGTCACGCGGCGCGTGCTGCGAAATTTGACGCGCGCGGTTTCGCCGAGCGCGAATGACTCCGAACCGTCGAGGCGCACGATGGCGGTGAAGTGCGGGCGCGCGAGTTCGTACTGCGCATCGTCGCGCGATTCCGACTCCGTGTGGCGCAGGGGCAGCGGGCCGCCGGCGAGCGCAGTGAGCGCGGGATGCACCAGCGCGCGGGAGGCCCGCGACTCGACGCGCGTGAGCACCGCGGGGAAGACCGTGCCGCGTCCGGCGATCCGCACTTTCACCGGCTGCTCGACGGCGGCGCGAAAGTGCGGCTCGTTTTCCTCGCTCACGGCGATCTTCACCTCGCTGCCATCGGCGCGTCCGAGTTGCAGCACTTCATCGCCTGTTTTCAAAAACGCGCCGGGCATTTGCGCGAGATGGCGGTTCGTCACGCGGCCCGCGAAGGGCGCGTGAATCTGCATCGTGGCCGTGTAGCTTTCGTGATTCGCGACCACCGTGCGCAACGCCTCCGCCTTCGCCTGCTCGGCCTGCGAGGCCGCGATCTCGCCGCGTGTGTAGGCCACGCGCGCGCGGAGTTCCTGCTGCTGCAATTCGATGCGGCTGCGCGCGAGCGTCGCGGTGGCCTCGTCGTTGCGCAGTTCGACGAGAAGCTGCCCGGCCTGCACCGCATCGCCATCGTTCACATGAATTTTTTCGACGAAGCCCGCGCACTCCGCGCGCAGCACGCGCGTGTCGGCGAGTTCCACCACGCCGGGGCTGGACACCGGGCGTTGGAAAGGAACGAAGAGCGCGCCGTAAACGACCGCCGCCGCGATGCCGCCGCGCACCGCGAGCGCGCCCCATTTTCCACCGCCGCCCGCGAGTGATTCCACAAACCGCCAGACTGGCACGGCGATCCAACCCGCTGCCGCGACGACCGCGAGCAGCAGCCCGCCGCCGCGCAGCGCCACGCTCGCGCCGGCGAGCAGCCCCGCCACCATCAGCGTTCCCCAGCACCACGCGGCCACGCCGTAAATCGCGACGATCCATTCCTCGCGCGTCGTCAGGCGCTTCGGCTTGAGCCCGCGCGCATTCGTCAACAGCCAGCCCGCCGTGCGCGTCACCCAGCCGCGACCGCGCGTGGCGAGGTTCGGGATTTCGAGCAGGTCGCTGAGAATGTAGTAGCCGTCGAAACGCATCAGCGGATTCGCGTTGAAAAAAAGCGTGAGCACCGTGCCAGTCACGACCGCGTTGTGCGCAATCGTGTTTGCGGTGCCCGCATCGGTGCGCGCCCAGACGATGGCGGCGATGGCGGCGAGAAAAAATTCCAGGTAGAGCCCCGCCGCCGCGACCATGATCCGACGCCACTTCGACGGCAGCCCGAGGCTCGCGGTCGCATCGACGTAACCCATCGGCACGAACACGATGAAGATCGCGCCGATCTCGCGCACGGCGGCTCCGCAGTGTTTGCAGAAAACGCCGTGCGAGAATTCGTGCATCGCTTTCAAGCCCGCCCAGACGAGGAAAAGCCAGAGCCAGTTGTCGCGCGCGAAAATGCCGTCGAAGCCGCGCGTGAACCGCAGCCAGTCCATCGCCACATGCGCCGCGCCCACGAGCACCACGGCGAGCCAGATGCAAAATCCGAAGCCGCCGAGCGCGGGCCGCAACCACGGTTCGATCGCGGTGAAAAAACGGTCGGGACGCGCGAGCGGGAGCTTGAGCACGAGCGGATTCAGCCAGGTCGCCGCAGCCTTCAAAGTGCGCGCACTGTGCTCGCGATCACCGCCGCTGCGCGCGCTCTCGACGGCGAGCAAATGATTGTCCTTCAGCCAGTGCACCATGTGCAGCGCCTCGGCTTCGGTGAAGGATTCGCCACTGCCATCACGCGCGAGTTGCGCGAGGATCGAGGCCATCGTGCGCGTCCCGTCGAGCGCGCGGAAGAAGCCGTATTCCTCCAGCCCGACGCGATGAAAACGCGACGCGGCGGAATCCTCGATGACGCACACGCGCCGCCCGCGCTGCTCCTGAATCGAGAAGCGCAACCCGTCGCGCAGGCGCGGACGCAGCATCTCGGTCTCGCGCACGGAGCGATTTTCGGAATCCATGCCGGTCAGTAGCGCGTGATGGTTTCGTGCAGATTCAGGACGACGCGGCAGAGCGAGGTCCACGCGGCCAGCTCCGGCGCGTCCGCGGCGGGCGCGGGCGCGATGCCGACGTGAATGAGCTTTTTCGCATCGTCGGGATGCGCGCGAAAGTAGTCGCGCTGCGTGGCGAGGAACGCGGAGAGCGAGCGCGCTTCTTTTTCGCGCGGGGCGCGGGCGAGGGCTTGGGCAAAGGCGCGGGCGATGCGCTCGGCGTCGTCGTTCGCGGGGGCGGCGAGGAGCTGCGCGGCGAAGGCGCGCGCGGCTTCGACGAAGGTGGGATCGTCGAGCAGCGTGAGCGCCTGCTGCGGGGTGTTGGCGACGGTGCGCGCGCAGGCGGTTTCCTCGCGCGAGGGCGCGTCGAAATTTGCGAGCATCGGATGGAGAAAGGTGCGCTGCCAGTGGGTGTAGAGGCCGCGCCGGTGCTGGCGCTCGTCGCGGTCGGCGGCGTATTCGCGGTCGGGGAATTGCAGGTTTTCGTAATAGCCCGCGGGCTGGTAGGGCAGCGCGCTCGGGCCGCCAATTTCGAGGTTCAGCAAACCGGCGATGGCGAGGGCGTTGTCGCGCACGAACTCGGCTTCGAGCCGGCGCGGATTTTGGGAGGCGAGCAGGCGGTTTTCGGGGTCGGCTTCGCGGAGTTCGCGGCGCAGGTTCGAGTCCTGCCGGTAGGCGGCGGAGGTGACGATGAGTTCGACCATGTGTTTCACGTCCCAGCCGCTTTCGCGAAATTCGACGGCGAGCCAGTCGAGCAATTCGGGATGCGTCGGCCATTCGCCCTGCGCGCCGACGTCGTTGACCTGCGCGCTGAGGGCGTTGCCGAAAAACTGCTTCCACAGCCGGTTCATGAAGACGCGCGCCGTGAGCGGATTTTCCGGCGCGACGAGCCACTGCGCGAGATCGAGCCGCGTGAGGCGCTTCGCCTGCGCATCGAGCGCGGGCGTGAGAAAGCCGGGCGGCGCGGGCTTCACGATTTCGCCGGATTCATCCTGCCAGTTGCCGCGCGCGAGGACACGGATGGTGAGCGGCTCCTGCGCCTTGGTGACGAGCGTCATGGCGCGGCCGTTGCGGCATTCGGCGAAGCGTTGCGCGAGGGATTTGAATTGGGCGAAGAGCGCGGGCTCGGCGGCGGTGCTCGCGAGCCAGAGCGCGCGAGCGGCGGGGCTGTCGCTCTGCGCGACCTTCGCGAGCGCGGTCCAGTCGGCGAGCGGCGTGGGCGCGGCGAGCGGCGAGATGGAGACGCGCAGCGCCCCGGCGGCGTTTTCCTCGAGCTGCACGGAGAGCGTGTCACCGGCGGCGATTTGCTGCGGCGCGTCGGGCAGCCACACTGCGATCGCGGCGTCCTTGGCATTCGCGAGCGGCCAGCCGTCGGCGATGCCGAGTTGCGCGAAGCCATTGAAGTAGCGCGGCTGGCTACGATCCGCGTCGGCTTGCCGGATCGCGAGCTTCACGGGTTCCTTCGCGCCAGCTTTTTGCAGGCTGAAGACAGGCTTGAAGGTCGTGCTCTTCACCTTGCCGCGCAGAATGCCGCCGTCGTGGCTTTCATGCGGAAAAATCTCGAGGCGGATGGCCGCGAGCCAGCCGGGCGGCGGCTGGAATTGGATGTTCGTCTTCGTCGCGGGCGATGGCGCGAAGACGATGCGCCCGTCATTCCCGATCGTGAATTCCGGCGACGGCACTTCTTCGGATTTTACTTTCGCGGGCTTCTTCGGCGTCGCGGCCTGCTGCGATGCGCTTGCGGGAGTGAGCGCGGCCCAGCCCGATGGCTCGATTTTCAGGAACGCGCGCGCGCTTTCCCGCCACGCGGAAAATGCGGCCTGCTGCCGCGCGTCGAGCTTTTCCGTGAGTTGCGCGATGCGTTTTCCGAGCGCCTCCTGTCGCTGCTTGAGCGCGGCGTTTTCCACTTCGATCTCCGGCGGAAACGGATGCTCGTTGCTCCAGCCTTTGAGTTCGGGATTCGGCGTGTAGGCGTAGTCGTTATAGACGCCCCATTGCTTCACGTCGGCGAAGAACGCGGACATCGAGTAGAAGTCGCGCGCGAGGAA
>JAYVRQ010000579.1:0-3837 GCA_043776145.1 Chthoniobacteraceae bacterium | reverse complement strand
GCCGAGCCGCTGGTAAATCCGCTGCTTCATCGGCCCCGGCAGTCCGGTGAACACGGTGCTGTAGATCATGTAGCTGCAACGGTGTTTGAAGAGCCGCGTGCGCAGATCGAACTCGCGCAGCGGGCGACCGTTGGCGAAGTCTCGCTTGAATGCCCCGTCGCCCTCCACGCCGCCCGACGGCAGCGGTGCCTCGTCCGCGAAGAGCAGGTAGCGCGTGACGATGCGCGCCTGCCCGTCGAGTTCCTGCGCCTGCTCGAGGGTGAGCATGCCGCCGCTCGCGTGCAGATCGGTGCGCGCGCGATACGATGTCTCAACGACGCGATTCACAAATCCCGCCTGATGTTCGAGCAGAAGCTGCGGCAGCACATCGCTCGTCGGCGCGGGGTAGCGCGCGAAGTCGAAGCGCGTTCCCGGCTCGATGGGTTGCTTCGTTAAAACGCCGTCGGAAAATTTGCCAATGAAGTTCGCGAGGTTCGCCGCGATCGGCGGGCGCCCCGTGACGTACCACCCGCCGAATCGCTGCTCGAATGGAATGCCGTGACCCGTTTGCTCGATGCGATACGCGGTGAGACTTCCACCGGCCGGGCCGGGAATCACGGACTTCATCACCAGCCCCGGCACGAATGCCGTGTCCCCCGCCGCGTGGCAATTCATGCAACGCTCGGACCGCTCGATGCGCAGCGGACGCTCTTCGCGCGGAATGTCGAAGATCGAAAAGATCGCGCCGAGTTCGGGATCAAGCGAGACGACCTCGATGCGTCCGCCGGGGATGAAGCCGACATACACATCGTCATTGAAAAAAAGCGCGCGCGGATTCGACGGCGAGATGAAGCGCAGTTGCAGGCTGGTCGTTGAAAACACGAGCATCTGTGAGGACACCGGCACCTCCAGCACCCGCAGCAGGCTGAGCACGAACGCCTTTTCCGAACTGCGGTCCAGCGCGATGCGGCCCGACTCGAGATCGTCTTTTATCCGCGTGAAGCGATCCGTCGGAGTGCGCTGCCGGTAGAGATGCGGCGGCGCGTCGATGTCGCGATAGCTAGTCTCTGCGGCGAAGCACGGCAGCGCGGCGAGGAGCGTCGGGAGCCAGCGCCGCATCGGCTACAGTTTGCGAATCTTGATCGCGCGGAATGCGACGGGATCGTTGTGCCCGGCGAAGCCGAAAAAGCCGCGCGTGCGATCCTTGCCGGGATGCGGGTGGTTCGCCATGAAGGTCGCGGGATCGACCTTCGAGAGATCGCAGTCGAGGATCACCGTGCCGTTGAGTTCCACTTTGATCGTCGAGCCTTTCACGGTCACTTCCTCGAAATTCCACTCGCCCGTGGGGTGCAGATATCCGCGCTGCGCGGCGACCATGCCGTAGGCGCTGCCGTGGTACTGGCGCTGGTCGAGTTTCGCATACATCGGCGCGTCGTTGTCGAGCACCTGGAGTTCGCACATTCCCTCGTACGCCGTGTCGCCCTCGCCAGGGTAGCGAATGGCGAGGCCGTTGTTCCCGCCAGCGGGCACGCGGAATTCCACGCGCGCCGCGAAGTCGCTCAGTTCCTCTTTCGCGTAAATCACGCCGCCTTTTCCCGCCATGCAGCGGATCGCACCATCGACCACTTCATAGTTCTCGACCGGCCCGCCCCATCCATCGAAATCCCTCCCATTCCATGCGCTCTTAAATCCCGCGTCCCCGCCGTGCGACGCGAGAATTTTGTTCGCCTCGTCGCTTCCGATCTCGCGCAGGAAAATATTCCGCCAGCGGATTTCGCCACCGTGCGTTTGCAACTCGATCGGTCCCCGCGCGGGCACCGCCGTCTTGCGATCGTAATAGTTTTCCATGATCGCGTGATCGACGACCTGCTGCTCATTCAGCCACACGCTCACGCGCGAGCCCACCATCACGATGTGGAATTTGTTCCATTCGCCAAACGCCTTGTCCGCCTTCACCAGCGGATCCTTCCCCAGCGCACCCGCCGAGTTGTTCCAAAGCCCGCCCGAACCCTTGTCCGCGCCGATGTTGAATTTCGCCGTCTCCGTCGAATCCCAAATCTGCACCTGCGGCACCCCGCGCAAATAAATCCCCGAGTCCGCGAGCGGCACCGTCTTGTATTCCACGAGCAACTCGAAATCACCGTAGTCCTTCTCGGTCGTCGCATACGCGCCCTTGCCGTCGTTGATGAGTTCGCCGCCCTCCGCGCGCCAGTGCTCGCGCATTGTCTTCGTCCACTCGGCGATTTTCGCCGCGCGCTGATCTTCCGACATTTCCAGCAGTTTGCGATGATCGAACGTGTCCCCTCCCCGCCAGCCCGCGAGGTCTTTGCCATTGAAGAGCGCGGTGAAGCCGGCGGGCGGCGCGTCGTCGGCGAAGGCGCAGGTGGCGGTCGCGAACGCGAGCAGCAGGTGGCGGATGGCGGGGATGAGTTTCATGGTCGGAGGTTGTTGGAGGTTTTGGGAATGCGCGGAGAATCTGCGATGCCGGGATGATCGCAGTAAAGCCGGAAGCTTAGCGGCGATCCGTGTCGATTCGCGCGGCGCGCTGAAAAAACAATCACTTCGCCGGAAGTGCGGGGAAGGTTATTTTGTGAGGAAGGTGAATACGGTCGTCTCCTTTAACGGCTGTCCCGGGCGGAGCACGATGGATGGGAAGTTTGGGTAATGGATGGCGTCGGGGTAATGCTGAGTCTCCAGACAGACTGCGGTATGTCCGAGGTGGTTGCCGGTGTAGAGCTGGATGGCGGGCTGGGTGGTGCGGACTTCCATCACGCGACCGCTTTTAGGCTCCGTCAGCCGGGCTGCGAGCTTCAGGCCTTTGCCTTCGGCGAGGATATAGTTGTGGTCGTAGCCGGCCATCTTTGGCTTTAGCTGTTCGATGCGATCCCCGATGCGCGTCGGTTCGTTGAAATCCATGAGCGTGCCTTTGAGCGGGAGGATTTCCCCCGTGGGAATGGAGTCGGCGCGCGCGGGAGTATAGCTTTCGGAAGGTATCCAGAGGACGTTATCCACACAGCTTCCACCGCCGGCGAGATTCCAGTAGGCATGGTTGGTTAGATTGGCGAGCGTGGGTTTGTCGGTCTCGGCTTCATAGTCGATGCGCAGTTCGTTGTGGTCGGTCAGAGAGTAAGTCACCGTGGTCTTCATGTTACCGGGGAAACCTTCTTCGCCGTCTTTACTAAGATAGGTCAGCTTCACCGACGATTCGTTGTTTTTTACCGATGCGTCTTCGACCGTCCACACCGACTGTGCGAAGCCCTTGCGCCCGCCGTGGATGGTATTCTTCCCGTCGTTCGAGGGGAGTTGATAGGTCGCACCGTCGAGTTCAAACTGCGCGCCGTCGAGGCGATTGATGACGCGCCCGATGATGGCGGCGGCACCGTTGAAGTGCTGGTATTTCTCCACGCTGTCGGTGGTAAGCAAGACGTTGGTGAAGTTGCCATCGCGATCCGCAGTGCGCAGTTCCTTGATGATCGCGCCGTAGGAAATGATCTGCGCGCTCATGCCTTTCGCATTGCGCAGCGTGATGAGTTTCACCTCGGAACCGTCCCCGTTTTTTCCAAAGTCGGCCCGCTCGATCCGCTGGATGCCGGTGAAATCAGCCCCGCTGAAATCAATTTGGTAAATCGTCCCCTCGTAACCGACCGCGTAAATGTTCCCCGCTTCGTCTTCGCTGAACGACGCGAGCCTTTGCGGGATGGTGCCGATTTGCCGCGCGGTTTTCAGCGCGCCGTCCTGCTGGGTGATGCCGAAGAGGCGTTTGGAGTTATAGTCTCCGCAGACATAGACGCCGTAGAATGACGATGCCTTGTCGCCGCGATAGACGTGCCCGCCGGTGATCGAGTTGCCGTATTTCCG
>JAYVRQ010000578.1:0-3841 GCA_043776145.1 Chthoniobacteraceae bacterium | reverse complement strand
GGCGTTCTGGTGCGGAGACCAGTTCATCAAATGGTGCCGCAACGTCGGCGGCACTTTAGCGAGCGGGCTTTTTGCCTACAACGCGGCTGACCAGACTGCGAACCAGCGGATCATATCCGCGGCACCGAATGTCGAAACCGGAGTTGTCATCGCGAATGTGAACAACGACGGACTTCCAGACATCGTCACCGCATCCGTGTATAACGACAACACGCTTGCCTGGTATCGGAACCTCGGCGGAGGGAACTTCGGTTGGAACCCGGGCACTCCGACTGCCAATCGCATCACCGTTTCCACGGAGGGGATTTCGCCGACGTCTGTTCAAGTCGCGGACATAAACGCGGACGGCATCTCCGATCTTATCGTTACCTCCCGAAATGACGGCACGCTCGCTTGGTTCCGGGGCAATGCACCCGCATCAAATCCGACTTTCACCCGGTTTGTCATTTCCAATGCTCTCCTAAGTGCGAGGGATTGCTCGGCTGGCGACTTTGACGGAGACGGATGGCTGGACGTGGCCTGCGCGGCTCCCGGTTCGGGCACGGCCCCACTAACTTGGTTCCGAAATACGAGCCACGATCCTGTTCCGACCGCGAATTCCTTCGGCCCCGCGCAAACCGTATCCACATCGATCATCGGCGCGTATTCGGTCGCGAGTCGCGATATGAATACCGACGGGCGAATGGACGTCGTGACCGTTGCTGCCGGAGGCAACAAAGTCTTTTGGTGCGAAAATCTCGGCCTCGGAAATTTCGGTTGGAATGCAGGGAGTCCGGCGGCGAATCAGAAAGTCATTTCCACGGCGGTTAGTTTTCCAATTTCCGTGGAAACGACCGATTTCAATCTGGATGGCGTCCCCGACGTGACGGCAGTTTCGAACGGCAACGGAAAACTCTCGGCTTACACCAACCTCGGCGGACAAACGGCGGTTGCCACGAGCAACACGGCGCCCGCTACCTTAAAGGAAGGACGGCGTGATGCGGCGCTACGGTTTTCCGTGAGCAACCTGGGCGTAGCGGGCGATAACAATGCGCGCTTGAATTCCGTCACGATGCTCTTTGAACGCAGCGCCGGAGTGCCGCTAACAACCGCTGAAGCCAACGCTCTCATCGATACCTTTTATATTTTTCTCGATAGCAATAGCTCCGGGGTCTTCGAGCCAGCCACGGATACCCTGGTTGCTTCTTTTCCGAATCTTGCTTTGACCAATGGGCGCCAGAATTTCTCCCTCGCCTCGGCCACGCCAGCCAATGTTTCCGTCGGACCTGCATCAACTCGCAACTACTTCGCCGTCGCCAAAATTGCCGTGATCGCCGCAGCCCAGACGCCAAATTCATTTCGCGTCACCCACATCAGCCACGGCCTGGGAAATAGCGTACTCAAGGACGCCACCACCGGAACCACTCTGACGGTGGAATCGGCAACTATCACCAACTCGCCATCCTCGCTTATCACCGCATTGCCGGCCCAAAACTACACGGATTGGTCGTATCTGAGCTTCGATACAGCGGGTACTCCGGGCACCGCACCTCTCGAAAGCCAATCGAACGACAACACTACGAACCTTTTGAAATATGCTTTATCCGTGGATCCTCTGCCGGGTGCGTCCGCCACGGGGATGCCGCAAGTCATCCGGCAAGGTGCGAATCGCGTCTTTCGCCATCTGAAGCCTTCCTGGGCCACAGACCTCACCTACCGCTACGAAATCTCCCGGACCCTGGGGAGTTGGGCAACGGCAGTAGCCGGGGTTGACTACCTAAAAAGCGATACGCCTTTGCAGAATGGTGTCATTCAGAGCGACCTGACTATACTTGGCGCATGGACCAAATCCTTCATGCGAGTCCGAGTCGATCTGGCGAACTGAACAGCCAGCCGGGCCAATCGTCCGCGAATTCCTCCTGGCAGAGCTGGCTACTGCCGGCCTTCGTCCTCGCCTGCTGGCTGCTCGCGATCCGACACCTCTCCACGGAGTGGACGCTCAATGAGCAGTATCATTTCGGATGGCTCGTTCCCTTCCTTGCCGCTTACCTCGTGAAGGTGCGGCTGGAGGAATATCCCACGCCTCGCGCAGCGCCGAACACCATCCAGCTCGGCGCCGTTTTACTCATCCTCGCGACCTTCTCCGCGCTGCTCATGCCAGTGCGCGAGGCAAACCTCGACTGGCGGATGATCGAGTGGATGCTCGTGGCCCTCGCTGGCGCGGCGAGCTTTGCCTGTGCGTGGCACTGTGGCGGTGGCAAATGGGTCCGGCACTTTGCGTTTCCCATCCTGTTCTTTCTCATCGCAGTCCCGCTGCCCCGCCGTTTCGAGGCACCGTGGATGGATTGGTTGATGCGGCACAATGCGACCATCGCCGTGGAAGCTCTGCGCTGGTTTGGGATCGATGGCCAGGCGCGGGGCAATCTCATCCAGCTCCCGGAATGCACCCTCGGGATCGACGAAGCCTGCAGTGGCATCCGCTCGCTGCAAGGCACCCTCATGCTCACGCTTTTCATGGGTGAGATCCTCGGGCTGCGCTGGTCGCGCCGCTTCGCACTGCTTGCGGCTGGGACTATTTACGCGCTCATCATGAACGTGGCGCGCACCGTGGCCCTCGGCGTCGCCGCATCCCGCGAAGGCGCTTCGGCGCTTGATCGCTGGCATGACACGGCCGGCTTCACCGCGCTCGCGATCACTTCGACGCTGGTCATTCTCACCGCCTGGCTTTTGCAACGTTCCGAATCATCCGACGTCGGCGTTCCCGTGGCGGCGCCAGTCAATCTCACCGGTCTTCAGCCACGCCTCCGGACTGCGGCGATCCCGGCGGCGCTGGCTCTCGCGCTCGTCATCGCCGGATTCCTTGGCACAGATCTTTGGTTCCGCCATCGGGCCAGTTCGCTGATCGTCATGCCGGCGTGGACATTCGAATTGCCCAGTAGTCAGCGCGCTTTCAAAGAAACGCCGATCGCCCCCCGCGTCCGCAACTCGCTTCACTTTGACGAAGGTTACAGCGGGCAGTGGGAGGACGGGGGCGGCAATCGCTGGCAGGCGTTTTACTTCCAGTGGCTCGCCGGCCGGAATGCGACGCAGACCGAAAGCGGACACGATCCGCGAAGCTGCCTCAGCGGCACCGGTATGCGCGAGGCCTCACCGCGACGCCAGTTGACCTTCGAGCGGGATAATGTGCGACTCGCCTTCGATGCCTTCCATTTCCGTGACGGCCCGGAAGATGTCTTCATCTTCAACTGTCTCGCCGAAGACGTGCGCGCGCCCGATGAAGTGAGCCGCACGCGCAGCGCGACTTCGCTCAGCGAGCGCCTCAAAGCCGCAATCGCCGGACGACGCCAGGCCGGACAGCGCCGACTCGAAGTCGCCGTCTGGGGACTCAGTGATGCGGAGGAAGCAATGGCACGCTTCCGGCGACTTCTGGAAGAGCAGATGAGCATCCATGAATCTTCCGCCAACAACCCATGAACCGCCCGCAGTTCACGGTTTGCAGCCCCTCCGACCGCGGGTTTGACGAGACTGCGTGACCTACTATTGTGGCGGCTTTTCCCGTCAGCGGCGCATCTCCCTGAGCGTCGCGGCGCCACCCTGACGCGCTTACTCCCACCCTTCCCGAAGTGAATCAAGACCCCCCGCACGCTCCGATCGAGAGCTACGAGTTGGAACTCGAGCAGCGCGGCTGGCGCAAGGCTCTCGCTTGGGCCACCACGCTGCGCGGGGCGCTCAGCGTCATCACCGTCCTCGCGCTGGTCATCGGTGCATGGCAGGGCCGGACGATTTACAATGCGGTAAAATCCTGGCGCGCGGGAAAGCTGGTCGCTCGCTGCGAAGCCGCCGCTCTCGCGGGCGACGAAGC
>JAYVRQ010000577.1:0-13691 GCA_043776145.1 Chthoniobacteraceae bacterium | reverse complement strand
CCAACGTCAGCGAATTCCAAGGCGATGATGTCTCACTCGTGCTCCGCACGCTCGCCCGCCAGGCCAAGATGAACGTCGTCGTGAGCCCGGCAGTGACCGGCCTGATCACACTCCGCGTCGAGAACAAGACGCCCGCGCAAGTCATCCGAATCATCTGCCAGGCGAACGGCCTGATCATGGATGACATGGAAAGCGTCACCTACATCAAGACCGTGGCGGAAAAGCAGAAGGAGCCGACCGAGTCGCTGCAATACACCTTCAGTTATGCAAAGGCTCTGGACATCGCTCCACTGCTCAAGTCACAGCTCACCAGCGCAGACGCACCCCAGACGGATGCCCGCACGAACACGATTTTTTTCCGCGAGGGAAAAACCAATGCGGACAAGATCATGAGGTTCCTCAAGGGCGTGGATTCGCCGACCAAGCAGGTGATGATCGAGGCGCGTCTCGTGGAGGTGACGGCAAATCCGAGGCAGAGCTATGGCATCAACTGGGGTGGCGTGGTTGGCGGCTCGAGTTCGCCGCAGACCTTCAAATACGGCGGAAGCACACTCGGTACATCCAAGGTCGTCACGGACGCGAGCGGCAACCAGAAAGTCCAGGCCGACAAGCTTCCTTCGATCACAACGGACGCGAACGGAAAACTAACGGCGCAGGACTTCCTCACGAACGGCGGAACATTTAAGGGTCTTGGCAGCGTGCTGGGTGGCCAGTTCGCGATTCTCTCGGCTCCTTCAATGTCGCTGACGCTGCGCCTGCTCAACGAGGACAGCGATGCGGAATTCCTCTCGAATCCACGCATCGTCGCGGCCAACAATCAGAAGGCGACCATCAAGATCACGCGCAACCAGCCCGTGCCGCAGTTGAACTTCAATGAGCAGACCGCGCAGGCAGTGTTCGGCGGATTTCAAGACAAGGAATTCGGCAACACGCTCACCGTCACGCCGCAGATCAACAAGGATCAGTTCGTCTCGCTCATGGTCCAGCCGGAGATCAGCAACAAGGTCGGCGACGCCACATTCACTTTCGGCGGCGCGACAGTCGCGAGCCCGATCATTGATAAGCGCACTTTCGACTCCAACGTGCTGATCCGCAGCGGCGACACGCTGGCCATCGGCGGCCTCCTGCAGGATGAAGTCACAAAAGGAAGCAGCAAGGTGCCGGTGTTGGGCGACATCCCGCTCTTTGGAAAGCTGTTCCAGGAAAAGCTGAACACCCGGACCAAACGGAATCTTCTGGTGTTCGTCACGCCGAACATCATCAACCAAGGCTACGGCACCGGGCTCGAACCGCAAATTAGCGGCCTGAAAAACACTGGCAACGAATTCGCCGACCCGAACGGCTGGAGGAACAATGCACGCGGTGCCATCCGTCTGAAGAAGACACCCGATCAACCCCTGGCCGCCCAGTATCCGGCACCCAAGAGCCGCAGCATCGGATCCAAATACAAGACAAGCGCCATGGTTCACGAGTAACGAGGCAGTCGCACAGACTCAATTCTCAGACGCCGGTCAGAAATGGCCGGCGTCTTTTTTTGCCCGGATTGCTTGTTAGCCTCCGTCTGCAAGCCGCCGGAGATACGGAAAAGTATAAAGGCCCGTCGCGTGGCCGTCGCCCCACGCTGGCTGCAGCGCGTAGCCGCCGATCATCTGCCAGCCGCGCAATTCAAAACTCGCCGCCGTGTGCCGCACCTCCGGCTTCACCACATTGCCGAGCGCATCCGGTTCGCCGCAGCACGCGGCGCAGGGGCACGACTCGCGCAGCCTTCGCAAATTCAAAAAGGACTCGCGACCGTCGCTCCACGCGATGGCGATTTCTTCGCCGATGATGGCGACATTCAGAGGCTGCAGGCGTTCATTCATTGGGTTTAATCGTCGTAATTTCCAGCGCCCGGTCCCGGCTTCCAAGTCTTGCCACTCCGGTCTCCGAAAATCGCGGTGCCCACACGCACGAGCGTCGCGCCTTCCTCGATCGCCACGCCGAAGTCTCCGCTCATCCCCATCGAGAGTTGCGGCAGCGAGATGCGGAACTCGCCTTCCAACTGATCGCGCAATTCACGCAGTGCGACGAAGAACTTGCGCGCCATCTCCGCGCGCGGCTGTGGCGGCGGGATGCACATGAGACCTTCGATCGTCAGCCGTTTCAAAGCGAGCAGCTCCTCGATCTGCGCGCGGATTTTCTCCGGGGAAAAACCAAACTTGCCCGCCTCACCCGCGACATTCACTTCGAGCAGCACGCGCGGCAGCGCCCCGTCCTCCGAAGCGATGCGCTCGATGTCCCGCGCGACCTCGATCGAATCCACGCCGTGAAACAACTCAAACAGCGGCAGTGCGTGCCGGATCTTGTTCCGCTGCAGATGGCCGATGAAATGCCAGCGCGCACGCCCCGGCACGAGCGGGATTTTTGCTCGCGCCTCCTGCACCCGGCTCTCGCCGAAGATCCCCTGCCCCGCCGCCAACACTGCACTCACCGATTCCGGCGCATGAGTCTTTGAGACAGCAATCAGCGTGACGTCACCGGCGTCGCGTCCGCCACGCCCCGCCGCCGCCACGATCTCACTTTGCACGGCAGCCAGCCGACTCTCGATGGATGATTCGCCGGGAATTTGTTCGCCGGTGTCCGCACTCGCATTCATGGTCAGGGCTTGTTGCCCAGCCAGTTTTCAAAATGCACGTAGATTCGCTCAAAGTCTTTTGCGACCTCGTCGAGACCGCCAGCTTTTCAAAGGCCGCCGCTGCGCACGGCATCACCCAGAGCGCCGTGAGCCAGCAGATCCGCGCACTCGAGGAACGCTTCGGCTGCACGCTGCTCGAGCGCAGTCGCAGTGGCGTCTCTGCGACTCCCGAGGGCCATGCCTTTTACGCGACCTGCCGCGAGATGCTCAGCGCATGGACGGCGTTTGAAAACCGGGTCGGCGAACTCAAGAACGAGGTCTCCGGCGAACTGCGCATCGCATCCATTTTCAGCATCGGCCTCCATGAACTCCCTGCAAGACTTCAGGCATTCCGCGCGAAATATCCGCAGGTGGATGTGCGCGTGGATTACCGACGTTCGGCACAGGTGTATCAGATGGTGGAATCCGGCGAGGCGCATATCGGGCTCGTCGCATTTCCGACAAAACGCCCAGGCATCCTCTTTGAAGTTTTCGACGAGGACACCATGGTCTTCATCTGCCATCCGCGCCACCCGCTCGCAGGAAAAAAACGCATCCCGCTCACGGCAGTCGCCGGCGAGCCCTTCATCGGCTTCGAGCCCGACACGCCGACGCGCAAAATGACCGACCGCTACCTGCGCAAGGCGGGGGTGAAAATCACACCCGTGAATGAATTCGATAACATCGAGACCGTGAAGCGCGCCGTGGAAATCGGCAGCGGCACTTCCATCGTCCCTGCTCGCACAGTCGCCGCGGAAATCGCGAGCGGCCAGCTCGCAGCCGTCGAAATCGAATCCCCCCGAATGACCCGCCCGCTCGCAACCATCATTGCCCGCAATCGCCCGCGTCAGCCGGGAATGAAGGAATTCATCGCGCTGCTGAAAGACGAAAAAAACGGACGACCCTAGTGCTGCGTCAGCGGTGAAAAGATGGGGTCATCGCCGAGGTGCGAGGTGTGACTGGTGACTGATATTCAGGGATGATTGCGTCGTGAAAATCGGAAGACTAATCCCCGATCACAGCAGCCAGACTCGATAACCAACGCTCCACCGTCACACGCCACACGCATGGAGTCCGCGCTTGCAAGGCTGCTCGGTTTGGAGCGACATCAGAACACATGATTTCACCGGGACGTCTGTGGTGGCTGCTCAAGCGCGATTTGAAACGCGGCCTGAGCGCCAGCTATGAGGACTACAAAATGAAGCACTTCACCACGAACTGGACGTGGCCTCATGAAATGCTGATTTCCAGCCGGGTGACAAAGTCGTGAATGATTGACTTCATGCGACGCGGATGGGGAAGCAACGACTGAACCTGGACGCTCAACGCCTGAGCGAGAAAAACCGTCTCAAAATCGGAGACCCACCGCGATTGCAACTCGATTTTTGCGAGCGTGTCGCGGCTCAAATCCCACCCCATCCGCTGGCAACGCGCTGCCAAAGCGGGCTGGGAAAGCCCCTCTTGCGAGCGGATTTTCCTCACTTGGGGTCCGATGATGTTGCGTGCGCCTTTCAAACAATAGTGCCGTTTTCAGCACTTCAAATCTGAATGACGGAAGCCCAGAGCAAGGTGCGGAATTCCGCACGTTATTCCGTTTGCGGCCTTGACAGAGGTACGCACCTGCCCACTACATGCGGGCATGAGTTGGAAAATGCCAATTCTGTTCTCAGTAGCGGCAATGTGGATGCCCCTGAACCACGACGCCCAATCGCAAGAAATTCTGCCGTATGCCGCGAAAACCGCTGATACGGCAGGTGCCGCTCCACCACAGCAGGCACCAGTCAAATTCCAATTACTTCGGGTCTGGAAGTTTGATTTCGGTGATCATGTGATTTCCCTGAACCGAGTGGCTCCCCCCATTGTCCCTTCGGAGCCTGCATCCATACCTGCCCTCGCAGCCGTCGAGAACACCCCTGCCAAAAAGCCTGAAGCGCGGGCCCCGCGAAAGAATACGGAGTTGCTCTCTCTTTCCGCGACCGTCTGTGACCATACCGTCACGGAGGTGCGGGCATTCGCCGGGGATCGCGATTGCCGGTTCTACATCAACATAGACTTCAACCTGCTGGCCGGGCTGGGGAGTTTTGAAACTGCCGAGACTTCCTATCTGCTCATTCTTGGAGTCGAAAATCGGACACGCGCCGAGGCCGATGCCTTCAATAACCGGGCCGCGCGTGAGGGCCGGAAAGCTGTGCCCAGGCAAATCCCGCCGCTGGAGAGTTTCAGCAAGACCCGTTCGGAATACATCGTCGCCAAGGATGAAGCGGGTGCGCAGCCGCCTGCGGAAATATTGGCGGCGATCAATGGGCTGCTGGCCTACTATGACGCCAACCGGAGCAGGCTGGCCGAGGATTATGCCAAACGCGAGGCCGCGCGATCCGCTCAGGAGCAGTCAGCGAAAGAGCACCCGCCTGCCCTCCAAGACACGGTCATTCACTATTGGAAGAACGGCACCATTCCACCTCCATCCCAAACTAAGGAAAAGTAATGAGCCGAGCATTCCTAGTTTTAGTTTGCATCCTCACGCTGCCGGGAACCCTCTTCGCTCCCAATGCGAATGACCCGAACGAAGGCACCCGCCTCACGCGTGCGAGTGGCAATAGCTACACATTCTCCTGGTGGGGGCGTACGGGTAGAACCTACTTCCTGCAACACTCGGAAGACCTGAACACTTGGATCTATTTCCCGGATGTTATCGAGTCCGTTGCGAATGCACCGGTGTCGTATGGGTTCAGCATCAGCGGCCCGAGCCAGTTCTATCTGCGGTTGAAATACAGTGCCATTCCCACAGGCAATCCCTCCGCGGCGGATTTCGATGGCGATGGTCTGAGCAATGCCGATGAATTACTACGCGGCACCGACCCGCTGAATCCCGACACCGATGGCGATGGCGTGAGCGACGGCATCGAAGTGCTGCAAGGCCGCAACCCTCTGAGAGGTGCAATGCCGGACACGACCGCCGTGGTGAATCTCAAGGTTTTTACGCCGCTCGAATAATATGAACCCCTTTCTCGTGCTGTTTTCAAAGATCCTGCGGCAACACTTGCCATGCCTTCGATCATTGGTTGTCGCTCTGGCCATTCTCGCTTTGGCCTCGTCGGGCTGGGCGAGCCCGAAGGCTGTGGACTTGCGCTTCTACGGTCACATGTGCGCCGACGTGCAATACACGGTCACCATGAATGGGGTGACATTGAATGGCGACGGCCAGGGCTGCCAATACTATTCCGATACCGCCTGGGGTACGGCGAAGGTCGTCCCCGATCAGGTTTACACAATATCCACCAGCGGAGCGCTGTGCAGCGCCCACATTCCATTCGAGAAGAAGTGCTTGAGGCTATTTGTCAAAGGCTACCCGTACGACGATTGGACCGAAGTGGATCAAATCGACAAGCAACAGACATTTACCGACGGCGTTGATGCAAATGGGAATCAAATTCAAATTTCAAACAAAGATGCCGGTGGTTCATGGCAGATTGTTTTGACAAGCAGGGAACAGCCCAGCTTCGGGAGTGGCTCCAACCAGCTCGGCAGCGTGGCAATCAGCCTGAGTCTTGGCAGCCTCCCGAATGGGAGCCCGGCGGGCAAACTCATCCTCGCAACGGAAAATATCGGGGCTACTATATACACGCCCGCGGCACTGCAAGTGATGTCCTTGTCCGCCGATGTCGAGGTGCTGAGGGTGGGTGCAAATGTGCGCCAGATTCATACGTGGGATGGCCTTGCGAATGTGGTTTCCGTCACGGGAGGATTCGAGGTTCGCTTTTACTCGCTGGCCGATGTGGGAGCGAAGGGCCAGGACGGCTATTACACCATCAATGGCGGAGCGACCGCCATTCTGACATGGAGCTTCCTGAACCCCGATGCGACTGCAACGAACCGCCTGAAAGTCAGCGAACAACGGCCTGGAACGGCGGTCGCATTCAACACCTACGCGCAGACTGGGAGCGCATGGAACTTGCAAACCGGGACTGGAACCCAGGTGCGCTCCACGATTGCCAAGACGCAGACCACCATTGGCGGGGAACCGGTGGAGGTCGTCATGGAGACTCGATACAGTTCACCGGTTGTTTTCGAGACGGCCACCACGCGCACTTACACCGCTCTGGCGACGGCGCACTTGGCCGAAAAGCTGCATTCGGTGGAATACCCCGATGGACGGAAAGATAGCTTCGTGTATGAAAAAGGCACTTACGTGGATGCCAACCGGACGTTTAGCGTCGGCACAGGCACTTATCTCCGAACAGCATCCATTCATGGGATGGTGGCAATGCCCGGCCTGCTTGCGGGAAAATCCACCCAGGATGTGATTGTTACCAATGCGGAGGGGTTTTCAGTCTTGGAAGAGTTCTACACCTATCCCAGTTCTGCTTTCATTTTAGTCACGCAAACCTGGCATACTTACAATAGTGGAAATCATCTCACAGCGTCCACGCGAGACGGCCAGCCTGTTTATAACGCAACGTGGAATTTCGACGGCAAGACATCCGAGACGGATGAAACTGGAATCAAGACGACTATTCTCTACGACGGCGATTACTACTTTGACTTGATAAAGACCGGCGTTGCTGCGAGCGGAAGTTATCCGGCGCAATCGGATGTAGAAAGGAATGGCAGTCGAGGGGATTATTCGAGTGAAACCGTCAGTGCAGGCAGCTTCACGACTTTCTCAGACTCTTCTTACAACAACGGCAGGCTTTCCTACGAGACCCGGAACGGGCTGCAAACAAACTATGCTTATGATACCTCCCAGGATGGAGGGCTGATTACCACCGTTACACTTCCCGGTGGAGCCACGGAAATACGCGAAGAATACTCGGACGGAAAACTGAAGTGCGTCACCGGAACAGCAGTGAGCCCATTTCTTTACTACACATACGGCACGGACGCCGGCGGGAACGAGTGGACTCAGATCAACTATGGCGCAGCGACCTCGCCAAACTACCTCATCACAACAACCGACTGGCTTGGAAGAACGCTCCGTGAAGAAAGACCCGCATACACCGGTTTGTTTGTGCGGCAGTATTTCTACAATGCGCAAGGGCAGCTCTGGAAGGAATCCGCCACCGGCCTTGCGAATCGCCTGAACGAATTTGACGCCATGGGAAATCAGGTTCGGAGCGGCCTCGACATGGATGGCAACGGGAGCCTTGGCCTCGCTTCCACGGATTGAATCGAGGAATCCGGTGTTACCTACCAGCAGACCGGTGCCAGTTGGTTCCGTGTCACCACACGGGTGGCCTACCTTGCGGACAATGCGGCGACGCCCACATACTCCTATGTGAAAGAGCGGCTGAACCTGCCTCTCAATACCCTTTCTGAAATCCGCAGCATCGATCCTGCCGGCAATGAAACCGTACGGATAACCACCGTGGATCGCGCCGCGAAACTCGTCACCGAAACTGTCCAGGTGCCGGGTTCCACCACACCCGCTGTGACTATCACTCGCAATGGCCTCGTTCAATCCGTGAGCACCAGTTCGGTAGCGACACCCGCGATCTTCGGCTACGATGCCATCGGGAGGCAGAACACTGTCACCGACCCGCGCACTGCTACACAGACAGTCACGACCTATGACGATGGAGTCTATGCTTCGAATCGGGGCGCGACCATGACTACCGGGGAACAGACGGTCGTCAACGCTTACTACTCGCCAAACGAACCTTGGCCGGGATTGCTCAAATCCCGCACTGTGAACGGCAAGGTGACTAATTTCGATTACGATGCCCGCGGCCAAGTCGCGCACACTTGGGGGCAGGCAACTTACCCTACATGGACGGAATACGATTCCTTTGGCCGCCTGTGGAAGCTGCACACTTATCGAAACGAAGCAGGCTGGAACTCTGCCACATGGCCCGTCGGGGCTGGCAATGGCGATGTGACGACTTGGGGCTATCAGGACTCCACCGGACTACTGACTTCCAAGACCGACGCGGCGGGGAAGGCAGTGAGCTATGCTTACAGTGTGTTTGGGCGCGTGGCCACCCGCACATGGGCGCGTACTCCGGCGGTTACTTCGACTTACAGCTACAATCTTGCCGGGGATGTAACGGGCATTGATTACTCGGACTCGACACCCGATGTCACGTCACTCATTGGTCGCGCCGGAAACCGAAAGACTATTACTGATGCGGCTGGCACGCACGCGCTGACTTATTCCGCAGCGGGGCAAATGCAAACCGATGCCATCGGCGGAACCGGCATCCTCGCGAATGTGACAGTCGCGGTCGGCTACGACGGGCTTTTCCGCAAGCGAACGGTGGATGCCTCCGTGGGCGGGGTCAGTCTGATACCGCAGCAGAGCATTCACTACGATTCGACGACCGGCAGAGTGCAAGATGTGGTAGTGTCCTAATTTGAAATCGCCTACCGTTTCAGCGGCCAAGTTTTTAGCGCGATTTCTGCCAATGCGAGTTGTCTTTGCTCAACTTCCTCTAGCCCCCATTTTTTGTTGTCTGCAATGGTCTTGGTTAAGCTGAATCCAGATTCACTAAGGGCTGTGCGCTTTTCCTCAAATCCGAAATCGCCAATCTTTGCGTTCTTTTTTGCATTGAGGAGAGCCATGTTTCCGAGCCTGTTAAACAGAGACTCAGCCTGCTCTTTGTCCAAGTGAGGCCATTTCTCTGGAGTGAAATTCCGAGGAATTACATGCTCCAGATTGACCGCGTTCGTGTCTTCGTTTGGAACCAAGTCTGCTTCGGTGTCGTTCGATTTGTGCCGCTCTATTGAATCAAGGTAATAGCGAGCAAGCTTCCCCTGCGAAACTCTGGCGACCGCAAATGCCTGACGAAACTCTTCGTCAGTAGCGAGATACGGCTTGATGGCAGCGAGGAGAGTATCAGCCGTCGCAGGCTGTTTTCGTTCATAAATCGCATGGGCTAAAGCGGCATAATTTGATTCCAGTCTCCCAACTTTCCCGGCACCGGCAATAAACAGCCGCACAATCCAATTAACGAACATACGGAGTGCTTTATCTGCTTCCGAGCGGCTGAAGTGATGTGACACAGCGAGCATCAGATGCCGTATTTGCGACACCTCAAGTTGCGCCAGAGTTTTAATGGAGCGCCTTACGGACGAGGCGTAGTCATTCCACTTCGGGTGATCCGGGCTGAGGATGGCAGCGTAATCCACGGCGAGACTTTCAATCTGAAAGGCAAACTGAATCGCGCTCTGCTGTGAAGTGATATTCTCTTTTACCCTGTCGAATACGTCTGAACGAGTCGTCAAACCATACATCATGCTGCACACGAATCGAAGGTAATCAATGGCTGCATCCTGTTCGCCGATCTGTTCAAGAGTTGAAATCATGGATGACCATTTTTCAATCACCTCCGGTTCCCTCGCCTCGGCCTTGCCGAATAAGTAGTTTTTGACGAGATCGGCTTGCGAGACTTTCAAACCTCTGTCGTTCAGTGTCTCGAACATGCGGTATGCGTTACCGTCGCTCGGTAGTTTCAGCACGATCACCATTGCGCTAAATTCAATGAGGTTTAGCCAAGCCTTTAGGTAATCCTTTGGTGATGGAATGTTATCTACCTTCGACTTCAAAAACTTCCTCACTGCATTCGCAGCATCCAAAATCTTCTGATTAGATGGGGCGCTTGAAGGCTTGGCTGCGTTTCGATGTGGATCTTTGGGATTTAGAAGTATGCGGCTCCGAAAGACTTCGTTATCGCGAACATTCAGCGTCAATTTTGGCGCTGTAGCCTCCGTGGAACGATCAATCCTGAACAAGAAGTCGCCCTCAATGGCGGTTACTAACTGCTTCTCGTTCCTTTCATCCAGAATATCCCTCATCACAGCGAGGATGATCGTGGTTGTGGCGAGCCGCTGCTGGCCATCCACCACAACAAACGTCTCCTGCGGGCCACGGGTAAGCACAACGGTTCCCAAAAAATACGGGGTGTTGCGCTTCTCTGCCGAAAACAGGTCTGAACAAAGCTCCTCCACATGCTCTACCTCCCACGAGTAGTCACGTTGATGGCGAGGAACGTGCAACCGGCCTGCTCCAAGGAGAGTGCCGATCGATTGAAAATTGAAATCGGCGGCGTTCACGAAATCACTTCCTCCAAAAATGCCACCGGCTTATCGGCATCCCGCAACTCTTTAGCCGCTACGATGCGTAGTTTCTGCCGAGCCCAGGACGATGTTTTAACCCCGCTCAATTCGGCAGCCTGTTCAAAGGCGAGTTTTTCTTCGTCACTGAGACGAATCAAAAGTTGGTTTTCTCTTTTCATTCCGAAAACGTATAACAAAAAGAGATACGCGCAACATTTATTCCTTGCGAAGTATAACAAACGATATACGTTTCTGGTCATTGATATGGCAAACCAACTCCAAACCGAAAAGAAAATCACCGCAGTGGCGATGCTCTGTGAAGGCAACAGCATCCGTTCCATCGAACGCATGACCGGCGTTCATCGTGACACGATCATGCGACTCGGCGTCCGCATGGGTGAAGGCTGCCAGCGCATCATGGACGAGCGCCTCCAAAATCTTCCCTGCCGGAACGTGCAGGTGGACGAGATTTGGGGCTTCATCGGAAAGAAGCAGAAAAACGCCACGCCTGCCGATCGCAGTGCTGGCGAGGGCGACGTATGGACGTGGATCGCGATCGATGCCGACACGAAACTCGTGCCGACGTTTGCCGTGGGCGACCGCACGCAATACATGGCCAACAACTTCATGGCCGATCTCTCTGCACGCCTCGCCAAGCGCGTGCAACTTTCCAGCGATGGACTCGCCGCTTATCCTGCCGCAGTGGAGCGCGCTTTCGGTGCCGAAGTGGACTACGGTTCAATTATCAAAACCTTCAACCAGACGCGAGTTGAGCAGCAGCGCCGGTATTCTCCGCCCGAAGTGGTGAAGGTGGAGAAGATGACAGTCCAAGGGACGCCGGACGTTGATCTGATCTCCACAAGCTACGTCGAAAAACAAAATCACACGCTGCGGATGCACTGCCGCCGCCTGTCCCGTCTCACAAACGCCTTTTCCAAGAAGCTCGAAAACTTCAAGGCAGCGGTGGCGCTCCACTACGCCTACTACAATTTCGTGAAGGCGCACACGACGGTTCGCTGCGCGCCAGCCGTAGAGGCCGGAGTGATCAATTCCGCATGGACGGTTGCCGATCTCGTGGAGATGATTGAGGCGTGACCGAATATCTCGCCAAAATCAAAGACGCCATCGAGGTCATGCACCATTGCACGGCCCGGCACGTCGGCACGTCGCCAGTCACGGAGTATTTCGAGGGCAAGCTGGCGTGGACTGGCGAGGTTGAGACGTTTGACCTGCAAGGGCATCCCAAGGCGCAACGCTGTCACGCATGGAGCTATGACGAAAACGGCGAGACGCAATACGTGACAGTGTTGGAAATTCCGCCAGTGGATTCGCCATCGTCTGCGGTGACGATTGCGATTGCTGCGAAGGCGCGCGCCTCGTGATGGCACTCGGCATCAAACGTGCTTGTGAAAAATTTCACCATTTATGCTTGCTCCGACGCGAGCGGTAGAGCTTTTCGGCCCGTGCATCCGATTTCCGCGTCTTTCCCCATGATGCTTCCATCAGTTTTTTTCTTGTCACGCCAGATCGCCGCCCATCATGACGCAGCGGTGCGTTTGAGCGCAAAAAACATCCATTGAATACGGCCATTTCTGACCGATCTTCGATTCCATAAGGAGGAAATTAAAATGTCTGTTGATACACGCAAAGGAAAAACCGTCGGCGAGGCAATCGCCACGTACAAGCAGGAAGGAAAGGAGGGGGTCAGCCTCGCGCTGCGCGCCATCATTAATGACTGGATTGAGAAGAATACGAAAACGGAGTTTGAGAACGATTGCTATCGCGATGCGCTCTTTTTAACTCAGGTAATGTTTGAACGGGCCGAGCATACTGTCCGCATCGTCACTGGTCCTGGTTTCGACCATTTTCTAGAGGCGCTCGAAAAGCCATTCCTGGATATGCTGAATCGCCTTGCGAAAAATGAAGGGTTCGTTCGCATCGTTTTGCTCAGTCCAATATTGCCGCAGGGCATGACGGATTTGTGTCAGAAGTTCAGCAAAACGCTGGCGATTTGCCGCGCTGAATCCAAAGAGGAAATCAAACATTTTATAGTGTGTGATTCCAAAATGGCACGCCTCGAAGAAGTTCACGCTCAAATTACCGACGCCTCATTGGAGACGGAAATCAAGGCAAGGGTTTATTTTAATGATCCGGTGAAAACGGAAGTTTTCGCGAGCTACTTCGACAAGATTTGGTCAGTCGTGCAAAACTTTGAAGTGAACAAGCGTGTGAAAACGGCCCCCGTGGATGCAAATTTACACACTCGTTAGTTTAATAATCGGAATTTTCGGCGCGACTTATGCCGCGTTGAATGCGCTGAAAACAAATTTAGAGGGCAAGGTAAAAAATGCGGACGAAACCGCAGAGGAGCGCGCGCAAGCATATAAGGGTGTTCGAGGACCCGATAACAAGGGCACAATCCACTGCGAAAACCACTGCAAGGTGATCAAGCGATGGTATCGCTGCTGGAAGTGGTGTCATACTCTCCCGGCTTTTTTGTTTTTCGGGCTGATCGTTTTTGTGGCGTTTTTCGTTCTTGCTGAATGGCATCAACTGACTGCTCAGATGGCGGATGCCAAACTCAACGAATTTCGGGCTGAATTTCCTTGGAACTCGATGCGTGGCTTGCTCACGTTCATGTTTACAACGGACATGCTATGCGTCGGGTTTGCGATTGTGGCGAGGCACAAATGCCTCAGTGCAGATTCGTCACTACAGGAATTACACGATTCCGCCCAACCTCCTAAGTTTGAAGCGCCAACGGGACCGGCGGGGGCAACTGGACCGATCTGATTTCAAATTAGGACACTACCCAAGATGTGGGTGACAGCGCGGTGACTGGCATCTATGCTTATACAGCAGACTCCGACTGGCTGCACACCGTCACTTTCAAACGCGCAACCACCACCGTCATGACCACGACCCGCGAGCCGGACACCCTGAGCCGCGTGCTCTCCGTGGTGAACAGTGTGCCTGGGCAGGCGGC
>JAYVRQ010000576.1:0-3865 GCA_043776145.1 Chthoniobacteraceae bacterium | reverse complement strand
ACATCAGCAACGGAGCCGTCGTCACCATCGGCACCCCGCTCCCCGCGCCCGCGCCCGCGTTCGACGACTTCGGCGCAGCCTCCGCCGACCTCGCCATCGGCGGCGCGCAAGCGGTTCCCGAACCCGGCGGCATCACGCTGCTCCTCGGCGGAATGCTCACCCTGCTCGGCCTGCGCCGCCGCCGTGCTTGAAGATCACCACTCCTCCGGCGGAGCCGCATACTTCGTCGGCGGCGGCGCGCGGAAAGTGGCGAGCACCTCGTCGAAATCCTCCATCTCCGGCACGCGATTGAACGCGATCTTCGTCCCCGTAAAACTGCTCCCCTCGCCCGGCACGATCCCCGTCGTGATCGCATCGCGTCCATAGCGGCTCGTGATTTTGTCGATCGCCGCGGAAAGCCGCGCGCGCTTCTCCTTTTCCTCCGCCGCCGCGCGCGGATCGTGGCGGGCGGGTGTAAAAAGTCCGAGTTGCTCCGCATTCGTCGAGGGCGTCAGCCGATGCAGCGTCACACCGATTTTCTTGATCGCCGCCCCGCCCGTTTCCTCCAGCAGCCCGGCCCACAGCCTAGTGAAAACTTCCTGCATCGTCGTGCTGTCGCTCGTCTCCGTCAGCCGTGCTTCGAGAAAATGTTTCGGCCCGCGATCCAGCCGCACGCTCAAACTCAGCGCCCCCGCGACATGCTCCATCCGCCGCAACCGGCTCGCCGCCTTGAGCAGCAGCCGACGCCCCACCGCCTCCGCGAATTGCACGGGGCGCTGCTCCGGCGCGAGCACATGGCTGTGCCCCACGCTCCCGCGCCGCGTCGGCTCATCGGGAATCTCGACCCCGCGCAGCGCGAGCCAGAACCGCTCGCCCTGCACGCTCCCCCAAATCCCGCCCAACTGCTTCTGTGCGCACGCCCACAAATCGTCGAACGTCCGCACGCGCGACTCCAGCAGCCGGCGCTCCATGCTCGCCCCGATGCCCGGCAAATCGCGCGGCGTGAGATGGCTCAGCGCGCCCGGCAGATCGCGCGGATGCAGCGCCACGAGCCCGTCCGGCTTTTGCAAATCCGTCGCCACCTTCGCGAGAAAACGGTTCGTCGAAAGCCCGATCGAGCAACGGATGCACACGCCCAAATTCTTCGCCAGCCCCGCCTTGATCTGCCGCGCCAGCGCCACCGCATTCTCCGGCTGCCGCCACTTCCCCGTAAGCTGGCAGGACATTTCATCAATCGACGCCGTCTTAAAAATCGGCACATGCCGGTCCACCTCCTCGATCACGCGATGATGGTAGCGCACATACACATCGTGCCGCGCCAGCACGCAGCGCAGCGCCGGACATTTGGCCCGCGCCTCCTTAATCATCGTCCCCGTCTTAATCCCAAACGCCTTCGCCTCATAACTCGCCGCGATGGCACAAGTATAGTCCGTCTCCACCGGCACCACCGCCACCGGACACCCGCGCAACTCAGGCCGCTCCTGCTGCTCCACGCTCGCGAAGTAACTGTTCAGATCGAGAAACAGCCAGTCAAACTCCACCGGAGCGGAGGCCAGCATCGCGGGCAAATTGGGGAGCCGGAAAGGATTCATGGAAAGTAGTCGAGGGCTTTAGCCCGCAATCGCGTCGTTTCGGGCTAAAGCCCCGGACTACTTTACTTGAAAGCAGCCGCCTTCTCGTTTCCACCGGATTCCATGTAAGCGAGCAGATCCAGGATCTCGTCCTTGTTCAGCACGCTGAGCAGGCCGGGTGGCATGAGGGAAGCCAGGGACGTTTGCTGCGAGGCTACTGTTAGTTTGGCGACGGATTGTTTTGCGCCATCGAGTGGGTTGGTGAGGACGATGTAGGCATCCTTGTTCTCTTCTAACAATAGACCCATGATCGTGTCGCCTTGCTTGGTCGTGAAGAGGCGGCTGGCGTATTGATCGGAAATGATTTTCGACGGTTCGATGATGGATTCGAGCAGGTCGCGGCGGTTGAAGCGGCTGCCGACGGCGCTGAGGTCGGGGCCGAAATTGCCGCCGCCGTTTCCAAAGTGATGGCAGCGGATGCACTGCGCGCTGGAAAAGATTTCCTTCCCCCGCGCGAAGTTGCGGCCGCTGCCAGCCTTGGGGAGATCACCTTCGAGGTCAGCGACGGTCCAGGATTTCACAAAGGCGCGAGCAGGTACGGCGGGGGCGGGTTCATCGGGAACTCCGAGCAGCGCGGCAAAGTCCGCGCGTTCCGCATCCGTGAGCTTCGCGGCTGCCTGGTCCTTGATGCGAAGGATGAACTTCGAGAGCGAGTTGCCACCCTTGAATTCCAGCGCCTTGGCGAACCATGCGAAATAGCGTTCGCGCTGCGGCTTGGTCCAGCCCTGCGCCTCACGCAACATGCAGGCGTACCAGATTTGCTCCTCCTGCGCGGAAGCGGCTTCGAGCAGTGCGAGGGTTTTCTCGACGGCATCCGGCGCGCCTAGCCAGACTAGCAACTCACTTAGTTCGCGGTTGAGTAGGAATGTCTTCGCGGGATACTGGCGGCTGAATTTTTCGATACCCATCTTTACCAAATCCTCCGCGGGCCTCCCCTGCCGGATAAAGCTCAGTTTGATGACGCGCAGCTTCAGCAGCTTGAGTTCATCGTCGAGAGAATCGAGCGGGAACTTCTTCAAGGCTTCGAGCAACTCAGGCTGGACGCTTTTATCGCCCACGCGGGCCAGTGCGAGCAGTTGCGTGAGCGCGGCGATGGGTCGCGTTTCATGGAGCGCGGCGTCCTTCCACTCGGACACAGGCCGCTTCTCGTACGCGAGCCTCCAGGCGAATCGCGTGAAGACATCGGCCTCCGCATCGGGAAAGGCAGACTTGCCTTCCGACAAGGATTTTTCCGCCAGCAACAAGGTAGGCCTTGCCTGCGCCGCCTGGCTGCTCAGTTTGTTTTCCGCAAGAACGGCTTGCAGCTCTGCCATCTTGTCGGACTGACCCACCCAGCTTACACGGTAGAGCGCGGCCTGCGTGCCTCGTCCGCCGATGGTGAAATACATTGCGCCGTCACGACCGAATTCGAGATCGGTGACAGGCATTGCCTTTCCCGAAAGGAATACCTCCACGTCCTGACTAGCCTCCGGCCCGGCAGGGTTCAGATAGTTAGCCAGTGGGCTCTTCGCTGCATAGGTCACACCCTTCGACGAGGGATGCACGGCGAGGATGCGCCCAAAGGTCCAGTCCATGACATAGAACGCCGTGTTGTATCGCGAAGGCCATTTGCTCCGCGTGCCAAACTTCACGCCAGTCGGGCAGCCGAGGCCGATGTCGCAGACTGGCGGCAGCGAGTCGGGGTAGCCAGCGGGCCATTTCTGATTCCCCTCGCGGAAGCCATACTCGCCGCCGGGCGCGACATGCAGGATCCGCGTGGGCCGGTACCACGGCAGACCCGTGTCCCACTCCATGTCACTGTCATAGGTGAAAAGTTCGCCGCTGGGATTGAAGTCGATGTCATAGGCATTGCGAAAGCCTCCCGCGAAGAGTTCCCAGTTCGTGCCGTTTTCGTCGGTGCGCAGGATGTGGCCGTAGGGAATTTTCAGTTTGTCGAAGAAGGAGGCAACCGGGTCCATGACACGCGGCACTAAGATATCTTCGGCGAAATGGGCATAGGGCGAGCGTTCATAGTCGATGCCTTCGACGACGGGCGTCGCGTTGCCTTGCGCGATGTATAGCTTGTCGTCCGGGCCGAGCACGATGGCATGGGCACCGTGTTCACCACCACCGCCGGGGACTTTTTTGAGAAGGTCGAGCTTGTCCAGTTCATCGTCGGCATCGGTGTCGCGGAGCCGGTAGATTCCCTGCCCTTCCGGCCCCTGGCCGCTGACGTAGAGCGAGTCGAACGCCCATAGCATTCCCATCGCGGCACC
>JAYVRQ010000575.1:0-3867 GCA_043776145.1 Chthoniobacteraceae bacterium | reverse complement strand
TGCCCACGATTTCCGCGCCCGGATGTTGCGACGCCTGCCGCAGCAGGTCGCCCATGTGCATGTGGTCAAAATTGATGCCGGCGATTTTCCATTTCTTGGTCATAAATTGAGAAGGTGTGCCCGCCACTCAAGCAGGCGCTCAGCCCGAGAGCAAGAACGCCCTGCATTGCCGGCACTCCGCCATGCGGGAGAATGGTAAAAAGCTGCCCTTTCGGCGTTCCACCGTCTGAAAGAATGGTGAAAGACTGGCCTTTCAGCGTTCCGCCGTGCGAGGGGATGGTGAATTGCTGGGTTTTCAGCGTTCCGCCGTGCGCGGGGATGGTGAAATGCTGGGTTTTCAGCATTCCGCCGTGCGCGGGGATGGTGAAATGCTGGCCTTTCAGCGTTCCGCTATGCGAGGGGACGGTGAAAAATTGCGTTTTCGGCAGTTCGGGACGCGGGGGAAAGGCGGGAACGCGGAGTTTGGGCACTCCCTGGCGCTCAGGAGGGTAAAAACACATCTTTTTACCGGCTGCGGGCGCGGGGGGAAGGTGACAACGCAAGTCGCGGCCAATCGCGAGCGTCCGGAGGATGCCGACGGGCGCTTTTTCATCGTTCCCGGAGACGGCAGGGATCTGAAAACTCGCGTTGGCTGGAGGGATCAGCGTTGGCGCTTCGTCTTCCCCCGCCCCGTTCCCAAGCTACGCTTGGGAACGAGTCCCCAAAGCCCAGGGCGATCCGGGCGCTCTGCGGTGTGGCGCAGAGCACCGAAGGTGCAAAAGTCGAGAGCCCAGGGCGACAGCCCTGGGCTCACCGTGCCAAGCGAAACCAGCCCAAGCGGGGCGGCACACGATCCGAATCGCACCGGAAAGTCGGTAAGCGTGTAAGGCGTGGCGCGCACAGCGCTTCCCTCATTTTCCGCAGGGCCAACTCCGCCCGCATAGAATAGCGCTTCGGTCGCAGTGGCGACGGCCTTGCCAAGCTGGCCGCAAAGGATTTGGGCCTCTGCGCTATGTTGGAAGCCGATGGAAAGATTACCCCATTCCCTGATGCTGTGCTTAATACGGTTGTGGTGCGAATACCATTGTTCGACGCCATTCATTTCCCCGAGCGAGCTTAACCGAAGTGCCAGCGCGTTGTAAAAAAATGCGAGCCTTTGCCGACCGAGAGCCCTTTGCAGTGCCGCGCGCCGCTCGGGCGGTTCCAGAAAAGCCCGTGCGCAACGCAGCCCTTCCTGCGGCGCCGGGATGTATTGAAAGACAAAGCCATCCGCCAATCGCCACGAATACAATCGATCGGCCGCCTCGAAATCCCCCGCGTCGAGCAGCACCTCAATCGCCTCCAGAATAGGCTGCAACTCGGCTACGCTCCTTGGCTCACCACCTCCCCCCTTCCCCGCCACGATCCCGGCAAACTGCTGCGCGATCCCTTCGCAATCGGCGAAGGCCGCCGTGCGGAAGACTTCGCGCACGATGGGATGGGCGGCCCAGCGGGCGGTGTCACTCGCGGGCTGCGCCTCCCGCTGGAGGAGATGATCGCCCACGAGGGCATCCAGCAGGGAAAGCAGGCCGGCGTCGTCGAGCGCGGCGAAGTCCGCGCGCATCGAGTCGAGGCCGCGGGCGAGGGCGAGGAGCGTCGCGCCGGGGGTGGGCTCGCGGAAGAGCGCGACGAGCTTGAGCAGGGCGCGCTTGGGCTTGGAGAGTTTTTTTTCCAGCCAGCCCAGGAGATGGTAGAACTGCTCGCGCTGCCTGCGCCGGGCGCTCTCCTCCTTATCGATGCCGGGTTCGTTCGGATCGGGCAGGTTCGCCGAGCCACTGGCGGAGATGAGGTGGCGGCTGACTTCATCGGGGCTGCTCCAGGGCTCCATCACGCACGCGCCGGCAAAGAGCCGCAGGGCGAGCGGGTGTCCGCCGAAGAGGGTGCTGAACTTTTTCAACTGGCTCCGTTCGCCGGGGAGGCCGCAACGGGCGAGCAGGTCCGCGCCTTCCTCGGCGTCGAAGAGCGGGAGGGAATGCTTTTGGGCGGCGTCGGGAAAGGCGGCGGTGAGCTGCGGGAAGGGGAAGCGGCTGGTGAGGACGAGGAGCGATGGCCCCGCCTCGCCGGCGCGGGCGACGAATTCGTTGAGCGCGCCGTGATTGATCCAGCCGAAGTGACGCTCGTCCTCGTCGTGCTGGAGGACTTCGAGGCCGTCGAGGACGAGGAGGTAGCACCACCGCTGCGCGACCGCCGCCGCGGCATGGTGGAGCGGGATGTCTTTCCCCGGAGCCGCGATTTTCTCCCGCGCGCAGACGAAGGCGAGGAACGCGGCGAAGAAGCTCTCCGGCTCGCGATCGGAATAGAAGCTGTAGAAGAACACGCCGCGAAAGGCGCGGTGCCGCCAGCCCTCATGCACCGAGATCCAATGGCCGACGAGGGAGGTCTTCCCCAGCCCGCCGACGCCGGTGACGGTGGCGATGCGGACGGCGGGATTTTTCGCGCAAGCATCGAGCCACGCGAGGTCGCGCTCGCGGCAGGAGTAGAGGGCGTCGTTGGTGGCGGGGTGGAGGAAGAGGATGGGTGGCGCGGGAGGTTCTGGATCGCGGCCAGTGGGAATTGGCGGAGTTGGTGGGCGGACGGGAATACCGAGGCCGATTTGAAGTTTGCGCAGCCTGCTGACGATGAGCGCGGCGAGTTGTTCCACCGTCTTCTCGTTGGCGCTCCAAGTGATGGCGAGCGAAGTAACTCCGGGGACATCGCCGGCATCGAAGCGGATGTAAGCGAGCCGCAGCCGGGAAACTTCATCCCGTGCGGTGTCGATCGTTCCACGCAAGGCCCGGATGGCACGCGCCTCGGCTTGGGGAAAGCGACGGCTGGCGTAATCCTCGGAAACGTCGGCGACGACCATGAGACTTTTCTTTTCGTAGAAGCTCTGAAGAAGAGAGTCGCCGTCATCACCGCCAAGTTCGTCTTCCAGCCACTCGTCGTAGAAGACTAAATCTTTCCCGACCGTCGCGGCGACGATCCCGGCGATGGCCCGCACTTTCTCCCGATGTGCTCCCGCAAAGGAAAACGCCACATCGAATCGAAATGCGTCGGCACCGTGGGGCATGGTGCGATCATGCGCAGGAAAACTGACGCAAATCAAGCGAGGAAAGTAGTCCCGCGCTTTAGCGCGCCGAGACGCCGCTGCGAGAGCGATGCGCGGATTCCATTCCAGCGTCTTTACGAGCTAAAGCTCGGGACTACTTTGCGCCCATCGCACCCAAGTTTCATTTGGGAAATTTTTCCTTTACTCCATTCCCGCGTCATCGGTAAAAAAACGCTTGTCAGCAGGTGCGTTCCCCCGTCCGCCCCGGGGGAGGATGGTCAAATCTTTTTTGCAGAGCCGACTCAACAAACCCGATCCTCATTATGCCAAGATTCCAACTCGTGAACGGCCTCACCGCCAGGGTGTTTGCCGAAAAAAGCCAGGACGGTATCATCGATACCATGATCAGCCTCATCCCCAGTCTGGCCGAGGCCAAGGGGAACGATCCATCGGTCGCCAATGGCGTGTGCGCGGCGATGTCCGCGCTATGGATTCAGCGCCGGGCGAGGGGCTCGGCCTTTTGGGATGGCTTGGAGAGCAATGAATCGCTCGCCGAGATCAAGCAACTCCAGCATAAATCCACGGAGCCCAACCGCATCATCGCGGCCTCGTACGGAGAGATCAACCATGGCGGCGACATCGGCAAGACGCTGGGCATTCAGATGATGATGCAACAGACCGGGATGATTCCGACGACGCCGCTGCAGATCGAGGCCAAGATGCTGGCCGACAAGCAGCGCGATGTGGCGCTGGGGCACATCATCGCGGAAAGGACGGGGCTCGCGCTGAGCCATACGCCAAACACCCAGATGGGAGGAAGT
>JAYVRQ010000574.1:0-13749 GCA_043776145.1 Chthoniobacteraceae bacterium | reverse complement strand
TTCCCGGGCCGCAACGACACGCTCGCGCAAATCAGTGCGGGAGGTTCGCCTCGGTCAACTCGACCTCATGTCGCGACAGCTTAAATAGAAAATACTCTAAAGGCGGAACTCCGAACGAGGGTCGGGCGCGTCTCCTCCGTTCGGAGTCCCGCCTTTAGGCGGTTCGTTTGGAGTTCCGGCTTTAGCCGGTCCGGCGCTACTGGCCCTTCAGCGCGTTCTGCAACACGCGGCGCTGATCGTCGGGCAGTCCGCTTTGGTTGAAAATTTCGTCGGCAATTTTGCGATCGGCTCCGGCGAGCGTGCGGTACCAGGCGGCGGCTTGCTGCGGGGATTGGAAGACGAGGTTTTGCGAGACGGTGCGGATCGCGCTGTTGCGTTCATCTCCGGCGGGAAGTTTGCGCGCGTAATCGGCGGCGCCTTCGGGCCGGATCGAGAGCCAGTTTTGCAGCACCGCGCTGCGGGCCTCGGCGGCGCGCTCGCCCCGCAGGCCGGATGCCCAGGTCATCGCGGCCTCGGGATTTTTCGACGCCTGACTGCGGGCGACTTGCTGGATGAGCGAACTCGACGCGAGATCGCCGTGCGGCCCGGCGATGAATTCGCGCACGCCTTCGGGATCGCGCCAGACCCAGTTCCACTGCACGCTCTCGATCGCGGTGCGGCGCGCCTCGGGATCGGGCAGCGCGGCGAGCCAGTCGAATGCGGCGGCTTGCTGATCCTTCCCCTTGTTAAACCACGTTGAGAAAATCGCGGCGCTCGCGCGGTTCTGCGCCGCGCCCGGTTCCATGCCAGCCATGAGATCGGCGGCGGCCCGCAAATCTTTTTCCGCCACGGTTCTCACGAGGCCCGTGATCGACTCGGTGCGCGCGGCGCCCTGCAAATTCTGCTGCGTCCAGGCGAGCGCGGCGGGCGCATCGGTCAGTCCCCATTCGGACACGAGCCCCTGCCCGACCGCGTTGCGAAACGCACCCGGAGGCTGTGCGGCGGCGAAGTCGGCGGCGGCTTTCGGATTTCGCGAGGCCCAGCCGCGCATGAGTGCGCCGCCAAACTCCGCGCGCTTGGTGGCATCGAGCGACGCGGCGAAGCGCAGCCCGCCCTCGGGATCGCTCTGCGCCCACGTTTTCGCGACCTCCGCGAGCGCCGAACGCGCGGTGTAACCCTCCGCCTCTTTCAACACCGTCTCCGCCGCGTGCCGCGGATCGCGCGCCGCCCAGGCAGCGACGCTCTTCATGCTCGGGGAGTAATTGCGGATGTTCCAATCCTTCATCGCGCGCAGCCCGGCCTCGACATCGGTCTTGAAAATCTCGTTCGCGGTCGTCATGCGCAGGCTTTCGCGCCCGGAAAATTCCGGCACGTCGTTGAGCGCCTTCACCGCGGCGTCCACGTCGTTTTTCACCCACTGCTCGAAGAGCACGCTCGTCAAAGTCCAGCGGCTCGGCAGCGCGCCGGGCGAGTTTTCGGGCAGTTGAAATTCCGCGTAGAGCGTGTGGAGCATGTGGCTCGGATCGAGATCGGCCCAGCGCGCGGCGAGCATTCGCACGGCGGAGGAATCCCCGCCGACCGCCTGGATGAGCCCCGGCATATCCGAGGCGTCGGCCTTCTCCGCCGCCGCGAGCAGCAGCAGCCAGCGTTTCGCACCGGTCTCGGTTTTCAGCGCCTGCGCGAGCGGCGCGCTGACTCCGCGACCCGGCGCGGGGATGGACATCGCGGGCTTCGCAGCGGCGGCGGCAGTTGTGTTTCCAGTTGAAGCGGGCTCGCGCATTTTCGCGGCGAACGCGCCGAGGGCGAGGGCGGCGACTCCGCAGCCGGCGGTGAGGAAATGCGCGTTCATCGCAGCAACATTGGCAAAGCGTGCATCCCTCCGTTTGGAGCCGCGTTCAGCGCCTGGATTTCCGCGGGCGTGAGGTTTGAATTTTCGAGCGTCTGCTTCGCGATGGCGGGATCTTTTTGCCGCAAGCCCATCTGCGCGAGCATCAGCGCGTTCATGCGGCGTGAGGGATCGGCGATGCTTTGCGCCCACGTCCACGCATCCTCCGGCGCGGTATTGATGAGCGACTGGACGAGGCCGCTCGCGCCGATGTCGCGCTCCTTGCCGGCGGGGAGCGTGTTGATCCACTGCGCGGCTTCAATGGGCTCGGACTGCGCCCAGCCCGAGGTCGCGGCGGTCAGCGCGCTGGCGCGTTCGTTTTCATCCGTCAAAGTCCTCGCCCACTCGATCGCCTTGCCCGGTTCGTTCGCGGCCCAGCCGCCCGCGAGGCCGCTGATCGCGTTGGCGCGGCGATCAGCGGGGAGTTCGTTTAAGCGCGAAACCCACAGCGCGGGATTGGCGCTCATCGCTTCGCGGCCATAGCTGAAGCCCGCCTCGATCAGCGACGCGCGCAGTTTCGGCGAAGCCTTCGCGTACAATTCCTCGAAGCGATCCATCTGCGAGCCGCCGTTGAAAAGGCTGCGCGTGCCCTGCTCGATGAGCGCCTTGTTCTCGGTCGTGTCGGGAATTTTTTCGATCCACTCGATGGCCGTCACCGGATCCTTCCACCCGACGGCATTCAGCACCCAGCCGCGCGCGGAGCGGGTGAACGCGGTCGGTGCCTGGCCGTCGAGCCATTGCCAGATCGCGTCGCGCTGCGCGTAGCCATCGTTCAGCAGCGCGTTCGCGAGCACGTTGTCCATCGCGGGCAGGCCGCTCTGCGAAATGCTGCGCATCGTCCCGGCGGGGTCGGCGGCGAGGCGTTTCGTCAAGGCTTCCTGCATCCCGTTGAGGCTCGTCTGGCCCAGCTTTCCGGGATGATCGCGCAGCCATTTCAGCGTGCCGTCCCAATCGCGTTTCGCCGCTTCGCGCAAGACCTGCGCGCCGACATCGGAGCCGTAATAATTTTCCTCGCCGCCCGGCGGCACCATGTCGATTTTTTCCAAAGCGGCGGCGGGATCGGTCTTCGCCCAGCCCATCAGCACGGCCTTCAGCGCCGCATCGCGCGCATCCCCCGCCGCGAGCGTCTGCGCCCACGCGAGCGCGGCGGGGCCGTCCGTTTCCGCCCACACTTTCGCCACGCCCGCGAGCGCCTGCCCGCGCTGCGGCCCTTGCACGGACTCCGCGGCGCGGCGCGCGGCTTCAGGATCTTTCAGCGCAAAAACGGCGAACGCATCCTGCGCGGTCGTGTCCCCGCGGCTCTCGGATTTTGGCAGCGTGGAGATGACTTCCGCGAGCCGCTCCGGTGCGTCCGCGGCGATCTCGCTGAGCAGTCCGCGCAGGCTCCCGCGCAATTTTTCATCGGCGAGCAACGCGTTGACCGCCGCCTGCGGATCGAGCCGCAGCCACTGGCGCAAAAGCTGGCCGGTGTTGCCGGAATCTTTTTCGCCGAGAAACGCGAGGGCCGCGCGCGGATCGGTCGTCGCCCATTCGGCGAGCAGCGCCGCGCGGAAGGCGCGCCGGTGGAAGGCGTCCTTGATGTCCTTCACCGCGAGATACAGCGCGGGCAGGTCGGAAGATTCGCGTCCGTATTGCGAACGCATCTGCTCCCACTCCGCGACGAGCGCGCTTTCCGCTGGGGACGCGATCGGGATTTCTCCGACCGTCGCGCGCGGCGCGGCGACCTGCTCGATCGCCCGCGGCGCATCGACTCGCGGAGCGAGGGAACTCGCGGTGAAATACCCCGCGAGGAGGCAGACGACGCAGATCAGAAGTCGGGCAGCGATCATGGGAAGCGAGACGAAAATTAAGACGTTTCCTTAGAAAAAAGGAAGCGCGGCATTTGGAAGGCGCGCGGCTACTCCGCCGCCTTTTTCCCCGGTCGGCCTTTCGGCCCGATGCGCGGCACCGCCTGTTTCATGCCGCCTCCGCCTTTCACTCCGCGACCTCCCCGCTTCTCGTTGATCTCCCGCGCGCGCAGGCGGAAGAGCACGGGCAGGCCGGTCCACGGCGCTTCCTCGCGGATGCGGGATTCGAGATAGCGCCGGTAGCTTTCGGGCAGCAGCTTGTCGTCGTTCACAAACATGACGATTTCGGGGAAGGGGATCGTCATGTGCGGCGGCACGTCGGGCTGCGTGGCGTAGAGAATTTTCAACCGCTTTGCGCCGACGGTCGGCGGCGGATGGGCGGTCGTCGCGGAAGCGAGCAGGCGATTGAGCGGGCCGGTGCCGAGGCGCTGGCGCGAGGCGGTGCGGACCTTTTCGATCGTTTTGAAAAGGCGCGTCATCTCCGCGCCGGTCTTGGCGGAGCACATCACGAGCGGCGCGTAATCGAGGAAGAAAAGTTCGGCGCACAGGTCGTCCATCTTGGCGTTCAGCGAATCCTTGTCCGCCGTCTGATCCTTGATGAGATCCCATTTATTCACCGCGACGACGCATGGCTTTTTCGCCTGCTGGATGAGGCCCGCGATTTTTTTGTCCTGCGCGGTGACGCCCGCGCTGGCGTCGATAACGAGGCAGCAAAGGTCCGCGCGCCTGATGCTCGATTCGGAACGCATCACCGAGAAGACCTCGACGGACGTGGAGACTTTTCCGCGCGGACGAATGCCGGCGGTGTCGATGAGCACGTAGTTTTTGTTCCCGCGCGTGTAAGGAATATCGACGGCATCGCGCGTGGTGCCCGAGATCGGGCTGACGAGCGTGCGCGCGTCCTGCAAAATGACGTTCGTCAGTGAGGACTTGCCGACATTTGGGCGGCCCACGATCGCAATCGAGACGGGCTTTTCATCCGCCTCGGCCTCGGCAGTCTCGTCGAAAACGGCGCGTGGGAGCAGGCGCTCGACCCACGCGACGAGCGGCAGGATTCCACGATTGTGCTCGGCGCTAATCGAGATCGAATCCTGAAAACCCATGCGGCTGAATTCCGCGGCATTCGGCTGATGTTTGTCGTCGTCGATTTTATTGATCGCGAGCATCACCGGCTTGCTCGTGCGGCGGAGCAGGCGCGCGAGTTCCTGATCCACCGGATGCAGCCCGGACTGCCCATCGACGACGAAAAGAATCACGTCCGCAGTTTCGAGCGCGAGTTCCGCCTCGACCCGGACTTGCGCGGTGAAATCGAGGTCCACATTCCCGCCGATGCCGCCGGTGTCGATGATGTTGAAAGGCGCGGTGCCGAGTTTGCACTCGGACACGATGCGGTCGCGCGTCACGCCCGGCATGTCGTGGACGATGGAAATGCGGCGGCCCGCGAGCCGGTTGAAGAGGGCGGATTTGCCGACGTTGGGACGGCCCACGATGGCGACGGTGCGTTCAGACATGATTGAAAAATTAGTTGGTGGACTGCGGATCGCCGTGCCCTTTGGCGTGGAGTTGATGGAGACCTTCGACAATGTAGCCGAAGCCCGAAACCGCAGTGAAGATTCCCGCAAGCCACACCGGAATGTCGAGGAAGTGAAGGTCTATCTTCCAGACGGTCACGCGGAAGAGATCGAGTTGCAGCATGATGCACGCGATGGCGACCATTTGCAGCGCCGTGGAAATCTTCCCGGTCCAGCTCGGCTTCACGCGCACCGTTCCGTTCAGCATTTGCAGCGTGATCGCGCCCGCCACGACGATGAGATCGCGCGCGATGACGAGCACCGGAAACCACACCGGAAACTCGAAGCGCCAGTTGCTCAGGCTCAGCGTGATGATCCCCGCAAGCAGCAGTCCTTTGTCCGCGATGGGATCGAGAATTTCGCCAAGCCGGCTGCGCTGATTGTAGCGGCGCGCGATGTAGCCATCGATGCCATCGCTCGCCGCCGCGATCACGAACAGCGCCGTCGCGCACCATCGCTGCCACTCGACCGGCGCGCCCGCGACCACGCTGCGCCCGTAGTAAATCGCCATCATCACGAAAAGCGGGATCATCAAAATCCGGGCGATGGTGATTTTGTTGGGCGTCGTCATCGGCGCGCGCATCCAACGGGAAATGCGGCTGGATTGCAACCGGGCCATCGCGCATGAATCCGCGGCATGGGCCTGCTCTCCTGCTTTACTTCCCGCGAATCCGCACTCGCGCCGGACCGGCTGTGGCGGCGCTCCGCATTCACGAGCGTGACCGCGGGCGATGAAGTCGCGGTGACGTATCGAGCAGGAAAACAGCCGCTGGTCGTAACGTCGTTCGTGGTCGATTTCGTGCTGGGGTGCGAAAAATTTCGCGTGCTCGAAACGCACGTCGCGGAGCACGCAGAGAAACACGGATGGGGCACGCTGGAAGTGGCGAGTTTGCGAAGCTGGCTGCCGCGCTTGATCGAGGCAGGGCTGCTCGTGTCGTCGCACGATCTTCACGCGCGGTGCCTGGCTGGGTCTTTGGAAACAGGAGCGCCTGCGCAGATCGAAGCGATTGGATTTCCGACGGGCGGAAACCGCGTGGAATTGATGGCGCGCGCGCTGGACAGCTTCATCGCAAACATGAACGCGCATGATCGCTCGGTCGAGTTTCTGATTTCCGACGGATCGCGGCAGCCGGAGCAGCGCGAGGCATTTCACGCGATGGCGCGGGAACGCTCGGCGCTCTACGCGGGCGAAAACGAGAAGAAGCGATTCGCAACGCAACTGGTACAGCGCGGTGGATGTTCGCCGGAAGCCGTCGAGTTCGCGCTCTTCGATCCGCTCGGCACCGGCTTTACCTGCGGCGCGAATCGCAACGCCGTGCTGCTCCACGGCGCGGGCCGGATGGTTTGCAGCGTCGATGACGACGTGGTCTGCCGTCTCGCGCCCGCACCGGAGCCCAGCGAGGCGCTCGCGCTTTTCGCGACGTGCGATCCGTTCTCGCGCTGGCTGTTTCCCGATCACGCTTCCGCTTGCGCCGCCGCTCCGTTCGTCGATGTAAATTTTCTCGCGCTGCAGGAGGCGATGCTCGGCAAACCGCTGGCCGCCTTGATTCCCGAGGATGCCGCCACGCTCGATGTCTCGCAGGTGAACGACGAATTTCTGCGCCGCATCGAGGAAACCGCGCCGCGCGTACGGGCGACTTTTGCCGGCCACCTCGGCGATCCCGGCATCCCAACTTCCGCGTACTATCTTTACTGCGAAGGCGAAAATTTCGAGCGCCTCACCGCATCCGAAGCGCATTACCGTTCGGTCTTCGCCAGTCGCAGCGTGCTCACGCTCACCGCGAGCCACGCGATCGGCGATGCGAGCGTGTGCCCCGGCATGGCGATGGGACTCGATCATCGCGCATTGCTCCCGCCGTTTTTCCCCGTGCTCCACGCGGAGGATTTCATCTTCGGCGCGACGCTCTGGCGCTGCTGCCCGGATGCCGTGCTCGGCCATCTGCCTCACGCCATCGAACACGCGCCCGGTCCCGGAAAACCGATCTTGCTTCCCTCCGATCTCACGCCCGACCGCCGCGCTGTCGTCTTCGAGTTCGCGCATCTGATGCGCCGCCTCATTCTCCAGCATCACCCCGCGCCGCACGCGAGCGCCGAGGCGCGGATGCAAACGCTCGGACGCGCGCTCGCGGAAATCGGCGCGCTCCCGCCCGCGGACTTCCGCGATTTTTTGCGAATGCAAACGCTCGAACACGAAAGCGGGCGGCTCGATTATCTCGAACGCCGTCTGCGCGAAGAATCCGACGCGCCCGCCTACTGGCGCGACGACGTGCAGGCGCTCATCGACCACGCCCGCGACTCGCTCGGTTACGATGATTTCGACATTCCCCTCGATCTAAAACACGCGCGTTCCCCCGTGGAAAATCGCGCGCTGATGCAGGCGCTCACCGCCCGCTTCGGCGGGCTCTTGCAGGAATGGCCCGCGATGGTCGAAACCGCGCGCACGCTGCGGGAGGAAGGCGCGGGCATGTTTCGCAAGCCGTGAAACTGCGTCACTTTTCTCCGGCAAAAAAATTCACGTCCTTCGTCGCGTGGCCGTCGGCGTAGAGGATGTTCACCTTGCTCTCGATGTACGGATGCACGTCGCCGCCGTCCTTCCTCTTTCCCTTGTCCGCGAGCACCGGGATGCGGCCCGCTTCCACGACCAGGCCGAGGAAATTCAGGTTCGTCGCGGACTGGCCGTTGAGCGCGTTGTTCCAGTTGTAGCTCGTCCCCGTCGTCGCCGCCCAGATGTCGTCGGAGGGACACGCGAAGACCGACTGGTTGTGCAGATATTTGTCGAGCGTGTTGTCGATCACCGGCGCGTCGTCATCGCGTGACGCGCGCCCGGCTTTCAGCACCGGCATCACCATGTTGTGCTCGCCGAGATACAGGCTCAGCCCCGCGCCGATTTGCCGCAGATTCGACACGCAGGCCGTCACCCTTCCGCTCTCCGCCGTGCGCTGAAAAACCGGAAACGCCAACCCCGCCAGCACTGCGACAACGGCGATCACGACGAGCAATTCCACCAGCGTAAATCCCCTCAGCGATCGCGCATTCATATTCGCTGGAGACGCCACTCAACACTCAACTTTCCGCCCTACCACCGCCCGCTCAGATTCCGCTGCATCTCCTCGATGAGCGGCGCGAGGTCCAGCTTCGTCTCGGGGCTGGCTTCGCTGAAAAAAGATTTCAGCCCGGTGTTCACGATCTTCTGGACGTTGGGATCGTCCAGCTTCGGCGGCGGCTCGCCGCCTTCCTCGCGCTCCCGCCGCATGTCGGAGAGCGCCCGCGCGACGAATTCCGCGCGTTTCGCCGGAGACATTTTGTTCAGCGCCTCCATCATTTGCTTGAAGCCCGACGGCACCGTGAGGTCGATGAAATGCGCCTGCTCTTCTGGCGTCAGAAATTTGAAAAACTGATCGGGCCGCTTCTCGATGCGCGCCTCGCGCCGCTGGTCGAAATCGAGCCGCGTGAGCTGGCTGGCAAAGGTCTCGATGACTTCCTTCCGCTCCTGCGGCGAGCGCCCTTCGAGCGGATGTGCATCGAGATATTTCGCGATGGATTCCGGCGTGGGTTTCGCGCTGCGCGCCCACATCATGATGCCGCCAACGACGAGCCAGACTGAGGCGAGAAGAAGAACGGCTTTGAACCAAAGAGTTCGCATGGCGCGAAATGTCGGCGCAACCGGGATGCGCCTGCAACGCCTTTCTCGCTTCGCGCCGTGGCGGAAAAGCCTTGAGCCGCACCGGCGGGCTCGACTAACAAACATTCCGGCCTTTCCATGCCGCTCATCCAAATGTCGAAACCACTCGCTCTTTCCATCGTCGCGTGCGCCGTGCTCGCCGGCTGCCAGATTTTTCAGCCGTCGCCGACTTGGAAAAAAGTCGTGAACCTGCGCGTCCCGCTGCCGCGCGATGGCGATGCCTCGAAAATTTACGCCGCCGCGCTGGATCGCGAACTCACGGCCAGCGGCGTCGAGCACAAGGTCGTCACGTATCAATACCATTACCGCAGCCGCGTGAGCGACGACGCCACCGCCGAGTACACGGCGGTCATTTACCGCGACGGCGCGAATCCGAAATATCCGTGGTGGCTCAAGGACGAGCGCCACGGGCGGCCCTTGTGGCTGCCAAATGGAAGCATTGAGCAGCAGATCGAGTTTTACGTCGGGCGCGATGTGGAAATCACGGGCGGCGGCGATGGAAAGGCGGTCGCCGTGGGCGAACTCGAACCGATTCTGCGGCGCATCACGCGCTCGCTGCGACTCTCGGCACCGCGCCCGCGGGAGACGCCGCCGCCGGTCGCGGAATCACTGAAGCTGCCCAGCTTTTACGAGGCCTTCCGCAATATCCACGGCACGGAGTACGATGCGACGAGCCCGGTGGATCGGAAAAAAATGGAGGAAATCCTCCGCACCCCGCAAATCTGAGCGGACAGGAAAAGTGATGACGGAAGGCGGGTGTTGCCGGCAGCGGCCGTGACACCCGCCCCTGACCCTTCCCATGCAAACCATCGTCATCGGCCATCGGAATCCCGACATGGATTCCATCTGCTCCGCCATCGCCTACGCGGAACTCAAGCGCCTGAACGGCCAGGAAAATGTCACCGCCGCACGCGCCGGCCACACCAATGAGCGCATCGACTTCGTGCTCGAAAAATTTCGCGTCCCCGCGCCGCTGCTCATCAACGATCTCTCGCCGCGCGTCGAGGACGTGATGCAGCCGAACGTCGTCTCCGTCCACGCCGACTCGCCGATTTACGACGCCGTACAACTTATCGAAAAGAAACGTCTGCGCGGCCTGCCGGTCGTCGATGAACGCAATCACTGCCTCGGTCTGCTGAGCACGTTCAAAATCACGCACTACCTTTTTCCCCCGCGCGACGAAGCCGCGTCCGCGCGCCTCATCACCGCCTCGCTCGCCGACATCGTGACCACCTTCGGCGGCGCGCTCGTCACCGGCCAGCTTTCCGGCGAGCCTGCGGAAATGCTGCTCATGGTCGGCGCGATGAACACCGAATCGTTCATCCCGCGCCTCAAGCTGCACGCGGCCCGGCGCGTTGTCCTTTTCGTCGGCGACCGTTCGCACATTCAGGAATTCGCGATCTCGTCCAAAGTCCACGCCATCGTCATCACCGGAAATCTCCCCATCGGCGAAGACCTGCGCGCCCGCGCCCGCGCCGCCGGAGTCACCGTCATCAGCTCGCCGCACGACACCGCGACGAGCGTGCTCCTCGCGCGCGGAGCCGTGCGCGTCCGGCGGATGCTCGAAGCCGACTACATCAGCTTCCACCGCGAGACGCGGCTCGACGATGCCCGCCGCATCGCCGCCGATTCGCCCGCGTTCATCTTCCCCGTGCTCGACGACGACGGCGCGCTCACCGGCATTTTGTCGAAGTCGGATTTTCTAAAAGAAATCCCGCGCCAGCTCATCCTCGTCGATCACAACGAACTCGCGCAGGCCGTGCGCGGCGCGGACAAAGTGCCGATCGTCGAAATCCTCGATCACCACAAGCTCGGCGGCTTCTCCAGCGATGCGCCGATTCTTTTTTGGAACAACCCCGTCGGCTCCACGAGCAGCATCGTCGCGATGTGCTACCACCAGCTCGGTGTGCCCATCCCGCCGCCGATCGCTGGCCTGCTCATGGCCGGTCTCATCTCTGACACGCTCAATCTCACCTCGCCCACCGCGACGCCGATCGATCACGACATCCTGCATCGCCTTTCCAAAATCGCGGGCGTGGATTCCACGAAACTCGCCGAGCAAATTTTCTCCGTCGGCTCCCCGCTGCTCACGATGTCGCCCGAGCAGGCGATCAACGCCGACTGCAAACCGTACGACGAAACCGGCCACCGCTTCACCGTCGCGCAAATCGAAGAGCTGACTTTCGCGCATTTCCCCGAAAAACAGGACGCCCTCCTCGCGGCACTCGCCACCGCGCGCGCCCGCGACGGCCTGCTCTTCGCCGCCCTGCTCGTCACCGACATCAACGACCAGGCCTCGCTCCTCCTCGTGCAAGGCGCGCCCGAATTCCTCGCCACCATCGACTACCCGCAAAAACAGCCGCACATCTGGGAGCTCGCCGGAGTCGTCTCGCGGAAAAAGCAACTGCTGCCGTATCTGCTCGGGTGTTTGGAGAAAATGCTCGCGGCGGGATAACCCCAAAGCACGACTATGGTAGTGACCGCGGATTACGCGGATTACGCAGAGGAAGAAGGGCCTGGCATCCAGTGCGGCATCCACCGGCGCACCTTCTCACCCACGCTGTAGTCCATCCTGCGGACTTCTCAGTAACTCGCATCCCGGCCCGCGCATGGCAGGCCGCTCTTCGCTTCGAGACTGCTCACCGGCTTCCCTGCGGCGATGAGCACTGCGCGGAGACGGTCGGTGTGCCCGCCTGGCGTGGCGTGCGCGAAGACCGCTTTATCGGCGAGCGCGGCGACGAATTCATTGCGCTGCGCCGCGAGACGCGCGGAGGTGCGCCGGACATCGGCGGGAAATGGCGAGAGCACGAGCAGGCGAACCGCGTCGAAAGCGGGCTGCCATTCCTCCGGGATGCGGAAGCCGTCCAGCGTGCGCGCCGGGCAGAGGAGGATGGGCCGCCCGCCGCGCAGCAGGATGCGCAGGCAGTCGCGCTCCACGGGCGAGTGAAAGCCGCTCACGATCACGCGCCCTTCGTCGCGCCAGCGCGTTGCCGCATCGTAGGCGCGCAGGAGGATGTCGCCGGGACATTTCGCCGAGCAGAAGAACGCGGTGCGCTTCGCTTCCAGCGCGGCGAGACTTCCGAGCGCATCAATAAATTCGAGCCCGGCACCGGGCCGATGATGGCTGAAAAATTTGGCGAACGCGGCGTCAGTTTGATGAATCCGAGTCATTGGACGGGTGCCCATGTATGGCGGATTCTCGTTATGCGTCGCCATAAATTGAGATGAATTCCCAAGGCAATCGCATCAAAAAAATCTGGGATTGTCGCGGGGTGGCACATCCAAAAATCTGTCATTCTGAGGAACGAAGGAACCTTTGATCTTTGCGGGCGGAGGCGGCGCGGAGCTTCGTGCGCCGGCGGCGAGTTGTTCCGTCTGGTTCTCGTCGAGCTCGCCATCCATCAGCGCGGTCTCGGCCCAGTCCACGAGTTGCGCGAGCATCAGTTCGTGGTGCAGATACGCGGCGAGTTTTTCGGCGACGGTCGCTTTGGTGATGTGCATGGCACCGTTCGCTCCTCAGGCGGCAGCCGGTTCGTGTTTGAGGAGGAGCAATTCCTCCCGTTTGATCTCGGTCAGCGCGAAGGTGTGCCCCGCCGGGTCGAGAAATTCGACTTCAAAGTCGGCCGGTGAAAACACCTCGACGACGGTTTCCACATGGCCGCTCACGAGGCCCTCCTCGGGCTTGTCCACAAGCAGCGCCACCACATCGAGGAGTTTTACGGGTTCGTTTCGCATGGCGGTTTTCAGAGCACGTAGCAGGTGATGAGGCGAGGCGCAGTTTCACCGGGCCGGACATTCCAGACGCTCCGCACGCGGGCTTCGCATGCACCTTTGGCGAGCGAAAAATCCATGACGTATCTCTGGCCGAACGGGGTGTTTATCCCAGGCACGCAATCGTCGCGCCGGGCGGCCTTGAGCACCATCGTGCGCAGCCACTCCGCATCGTCCCGCCCGATTCCGAGCGCGGCGGCAAAGACGCGGGCCTTGTGTTTGCCTTCCTCATGGGGGCATCGAGCGAGTAATCGCGGAGCTTCGCGATGTCCACGATGGCTTGTTCCACGTTGGGCAGCTTCATCCCTCCTCCTCCCCGCCGCGGCCGAGGCGGTACTGGTACTTGAGGTTGTAGTTCACGAGGTAATCCAGCTCCTCCTCCGTGAACCCGTAGTGCCTAGCCAGCACCGCGTCGATTTCGTCGAGGATGGGTTTGGATTTGCTCGGCAAAAACTCGTCGTATTCCACGGCACCGGTCATCTCAGAGTATGTAGCGGAAGTCCTGATTCTAGTAATTGCAAATGTACTTTTCGGGAGGTTTTTGGGAGAAGCTCGGGATGCAAAATCCGCCTTCGCGCACTGGCTACACGACAGAGATGAACCCGGCGGAATGGGCCGTCGTCGAGGAGTTGCTGGGAGGCCCCTCCAAGCTGGGGCGACCGCCCCGGTTTGCGCGCCGGGCCGTGCTCAATGCCATCTTTTACCTGGTGCGCACGGGCGGTTCCTGGCGGCTCTTGCCCAACGATCTGCCGCCTTCACCGGGGAGGAGTGCGACTCGCCCGTCCACCTTCCCCCGCTTGTCCCCTCCGCCGCCTCGGCGGCTGCGATGCGGGCAAGAAGATCTTGGGACGCAAACGTCATCTGCTGGTGGACACCGATGGTCTGATCCTCAAAGTGCGTGTGCCTGCCGCCAGCCTGCAGGATCGCGATGGCGCCACGCTCCTGCGCGATCAGATCGACGAGCCGTTGGAGGATTTGCAACTGCTCTGGGCCGACGGCGGTTACGCCGGAGCC
>JAYVRQ010000573.1:0-3881 GCA_043776145.1 Chthoniobacteraceae bacterium | reverse complement strand
AGCGCGCCCGCGCGTCCGCCAAATTTCGCATCGGAAAAAAACTCATTGATCGAGATGCCGCGGCGGATGACGCGCACCTGCCAGCCGTGCGTTTTCTTCGGAAGCGCGACGCTGATGCGCGTGATGCAGCGCATGTTTTCCGTCCGCGTCATGACGATGCTGCTGGTCGTGATTTTTCGGCTCATTTGGTAGCGGTGAACTAAAAGACGGCGCGACGGGCGGGCCAGCAGTTTTTCGCGCAATGTGCGCGCGTCGCCGGACTTTTTGCGCTCACATCCTTTTTTCCAAATGACGCTTTCCGAAATCAAATCGACCCTCGCGCAGCTCGGCATGTCGCCCACGCGCAGCCTCGGCCAGAATTTTCTGCACGATCAAAACCTCGCGGACTGGATCGTGGCGCAGCTCGATTTGAAACCGGGCGAGCCGTGGATCGAGCTCGGGCCGGGGCTCGGCGCGCTCACGGAATTTGCGCTGAAACGTTCCGCGAATGCGCTGCTCATCGAGAAGGACGCGCGCATGTGCGCGGTGCTGCGCGAGCGGTTTCCCGCCGTCGAGATCGTGCATGGCGACGCGGGGGAATTCGACGTGCGCGAACTCTTCGCGCGCGGGCCTGTAAAGGTGATGGGCAATCTGCCGTATTACGTTTCGAGCCAGATTCTTTTTCAATTCACCGCCGAGCCCAGCCCCGTCCGCACGCTCATCTTCACGCTGCAAAAGGAACTCGCCGAGCGGCTCTCCGCCGAGCCGCGCACCAAGGCGTACGGCGCGCTCACTCTCCTCATCGGACGGCGCTGGCGCGTGAAATATCTGCGCACGCTGCCGGGCTCGGTGTTTTTTCCCGCGCCGAATGTCGAATCCGCCGTCGTCGCGCTCACGCCGCGCACGCCGGGCGATCTGCCCGAGTGCGACGGCGCGCAATTCACGCGGCTCGTGAAGCAGGGCTTCGCGCAGCGCCGCAAACAACTCCGCAAAAATCTCGCCGACCGCGTCCCCGACTGGCCCGCGCTCACGCAGCATCTCGGCGTCGCCGAAACCACGCGCGCCGAGGAACTGAGCCTCGAACAATGGATCGCGCTCACGAACTTCGTGACCGGCGCAAACGCGCACGCCGCCGCGCAGGATGTCCACGGCGAAATCTTCGACGTGGTGGACGAAGCGGATCGCGTCATCAAGCAGGCCACGCGGCACACCGTCCACAGCCAGCGGATGCGGCATCGCGCGGTGCATGTCTTCGTCTTCAACCAGCGCGGCGATCTCTTTTTGCAAAAACGCTCGCGCTGGAAGGACAAGCATCCCGGCCAGTGGGACTCGAGCGCCGCCGGCCATGTGAACGCAGGCGACACCTACGCGGACACCGCGCCGCGCGAAATTCGCGAAGAACTCGGCATCGACGCGCACCCCGTTGAAGTCGCCTCCCTCGCCGCGTGCGAAAACACCGGCTGGGAATTCGTCCGCCTTTTCCGCGCCGAGCACGACGGCCCGTTCGTCCTGCCTCCTGCCGAAATCGAATCCGGCGCGTTCTTCACCCGCGACCAAATCACGCGCTGGATCGCCGCCCGCCCGCAGGATTTCGCGCCTGGCTTTTTGGAATGCTGGCGCGCTTTTGAAAAAGTGCGCTCCGCATGAAAAGAGAAGTCGAAATCCTCAACAAACTCGGTCTGCACGCGCGTCCCGCCGCGGAGTTTGTGCGCGCGGTGCAGGAGTTCGACTGCGACGTTTTCATTCTCAAAGGCGACGCCACGTTTTCCGCCGACAGCATCATGGAACTGCTCACCGCCAATCTCGACCTCGGCCTGCGCGTCACGCTCGAAGCGATCGGCCCCGAGGCGGGGAAGGCGCTCGACCGACTGGAGGCGCTCCTGCACGAATTCAAGGCGCAGGAAGAACGGGAATAGAAGCGCCCGATCCGATTAGAACAGCGTCATCTGCGGCTTCATCTCCGCCTTCGCCTGCTCCGCCGCTTTTTTCCCGCGCGGCTTGCCGTGCTGCGGCGGCGGCGGGGCTTCGGCGAGAGTCGGTTTGCCTTCGGCGTTGAGTTCGTGCTGTTCGAGGTTGCTCAGGATTTCCTTGGCGCGCGCGATGATTTCCGGCGGGAGTCCGGCGAGGCGCGCGACCTGGATGCCGTAGCTTTTGTCCGCGCCGCCCTTCACGATTTTGCGGAGGAAAATGATCTGCTCGTTCCATTCTCGCACGGCGACGTTGTAGTTGCGCACGCCGGTGCGGGTCATTTCGAGTTCGGTCAGTTCGTGGTAGTGCGTGGCGAAAAGCGTCCGCGCTTTCACGGTGTCGTGCAGATATTCGGCGACGCTCCATGCGATCGAGAGGCCGTCGAAGGTCGAAGTGCCGCGCCCGATTTCATCGAGGATGATGAGGCTGCGCGCGGTCGCGTTGTTCGTGATGTTGGCGGTTTCATTCATCTCGACCATGAAGGTCGATTGCCCGCGCGAGAGGTCGTCGTTCGCGCCAACCCTTGTAAAGATGCGATCCGCCAGCCCGATCTCCGCGCTCGCGGCGGGAATCCACGAGCCGGTTTGCGCGAGCAGCACGAGCAGCGCGACCTGCCGGATGTAGGTGCTTTTTCCCGCCATGTTTGGGCCGGTGAGGATGAGCAGCCGGTTCTTGTCGCCATCGAGCAGCACGTCGTTCGGGACGAATTTTTCCTCGACGAGCGACTGGTCGAGCACGGGATGCCGCCCGTCGGTGATCTCGATGCGCAGGTCATCGTGGAAGGTCGGGCGCGTGTAGCCGAAAAGGCGCGCGGTCTCTGCGAGCGAGCAGAGCACATCGAGCGTCGCGATGGCCTGTGCGGTGGCTTGGAGCGCGGGGAGTTCGCGCAGCACGTCGTCGCGGACTTGCAGGAAAAGCTCGTGCTCCAGCGCCTTCGACCGCTCATCCGCGCCGAGGATTTTGCCTTCGATTTCCTTCAACTCCGGCGTGATGAACCGCTCGCCGTTCGCGATGGTCTGCTTGCGATGCCACGATGGCGGCACCGCGCCGAGATTCGATTTCGTGACTTCGATGAAATAGCCGAATACGCCGGTGTAGCGGACTTTCAGCGACTTGATGCCCGTCTCCTCGATCGTGCGCTGCTGGAGTTGCGCGATCCAATCCTTCCCCTCGCGGGAAGCGGCGCGCAGTTCATCGAGCGCGGGGGAATAGCCGTCGCGGATCAACCCGCCCTCTTTGGTAACGGCGGGCGGTTCATCGACGATCGCGCGCGCGAGCAGTTCGACGATGTGCGGCAGCGGGTGCAGCCCCGTGAGGATAAAGTGGCACAGGCTTCCAGGCTGTGCGGGCGCGGGGAGCACAGACTGGAAGCCCGTGCCACGTTGCAGCGCCTCCAAATCGGCGCACAAATTCGGGATCACTTCGAGTCCGGTGCGCAGCACGAGCAGATCGCGCCCATTCCCACCGATCTGCGTGAGCCTCCCCACGGTGCGTTCGAGATCGCGGATCGACTTGAGCGTTTCCCGCAGACTCCCCAGCAAAAACGACTCTGCCAGCAACTCCGCGATGAGCTGCTGCCGCGCGCTGATTTCCGCGAGGTTGCAGAGAGGATGAAAAATCCAGTCGCGCAATTTCCGCGCACCCATCGGCGTCACCGTGCGATCCAGCGCGCCGAGCAGCGAGGTGTCCCGCCCGCCGCCGCGGCCCGCGACGAGTTCGAGATTCGCCTGCGTCGCCGCGTCCAGCACCATGAACTGCGAATTGCGATACACCGTGAGCCGCGTGAGATGGCTCAGCGAGCGCCGCAGTTCGTTCTTCAAATAATGCACGATCGCCCCCGCCGCGCACACCGCCGCCGGCACCTGCTCCGCGCCGAACCCATCGAGCGACTGCACTTTGAAATGCTCGCGCAACGTGTAGTACGCCTGCTCGTA
>JAYVRQ010000572.1:0-13828 GCA_043776145.1 Chthoniobacteraceae bacterium | reverse complement strand
GGCACCTTCCGCGTGCTGAATCCCGGCGAGCCCGGCTTCGACGCCACGCGGCCGAAATACTACGTGCTCGACATGTTCCCCTACCCGAGCGGCTCGGGACTGCACGTCGGGCATCCCGAGGGCTACACCGCCACGGACATTCTCGGCCGGTATAAAATCATGCGCGGTTTCAACGTGCTGCACCCGATGGGATGGGACGCCTTCGGCCTGCCCGCCGAGCAGCACGCCATCAAGACCGGCGAGCATCCTTCCATCAACACCGCGCGCAACGTGGACAACTTCCGCGCGCAACTCCAGCGCATCGGCTTCGGCTACGATTGGTCGCGCGAGGTCAACACGACCGACCCCGGCTACTTCAAATGGACGCAGTGGATTTTTCTCCAGCTCTACGGCAGCTACTTCGACTACGAGTTGAAAAAGGCGCAGCCCATCGCGCTGCTGGAAGATGCGCTGTCGGATGCGCCATCGCGGCAGCCGGAGTGGAAGGACAATCCTTACCTGAGCGGAACCCATCAGGCATGGGTGGAGATGACGTCGGAAACGCGCGCGACTTTTCGTGATCCGTTCATCGAGCGCAGCCGCCTCGCCTACATCTCCTCCGCGCCCGTCAACTGGTGCCCCGAACTCGGCACCGTGCTGGCGAACGAGGAAGTGATCGACGGCAAAAGCGAAGTCGGCGGCCATCCCGTCGAGCGCCGCCCGATGCGGCAGTGGATGCTGCGGATCACCGCGTACGCGCAGCGGCTCATTGATGAACTGGAAGGGCTCGACTGGCCGGTGGGAATCAAGCTGCTCCAGCAGAATTGGATCGGGCGGAGTGAAGGCGCGGAGGTGAAGTTCACAGCGATTAGCACTCAGTGCTCAGAGTTGTGCGAATCTGAGGACATTGAACTTCATAGCGAGCACTCGATCCCCGTCTTCACCACCCGCCCGGACACGCTCTACGGCGCGACCTACATGGTCCTCGCGCCAGAGCATTCGCTCGTGGAGCAGGTCGTTACCGAAGACCAGTGGCCCGCCGTCCGCGAGTATCGGGAAAAGACCGCGCGCAAGAGCGACCTCGACCGCACCGAGCTGGCGAAGGACAAGACCGGCGTGTGGACCGGCGCATTCGCCACCAATCCCGTCAACGGCGAACGCATCCCCATCTGGATCGCCGACTACGTCCTTCCCGGATACGGAACGGGCGCGATCATGGCTGTCCCCGCGCACGATGAGCGCGACTGGGAGTTTGCGAAAAAATACGCGCTGCCGATCCGTGCCGTCGTGAGCGAAACCGCGACGCTCGGCCTCAGCGGCGGGAGCAGCCCTTGCGAAGCGGAGCCGCTCGAATGCTTCACCGGCGAAGGCTTCGCCATCCACAGCGGCCCGCTCGATGGGCTGCCCACACCCATCGCCAAGGCCGAAATCATCTCGCGACTCGAGGAGTTGGGCGTCGGAAAAAAGACCATCAACTACAAACTGCGCGACTGGCTTTTCAGCCGGCAGCGTTATTGGGGCGAACCCTTTCCCATCGTCTGGGAAAATGGAAAACACCGCGCCCTTCCCGAAAGCGAACTCCCGCTCACCCCACCCGCGCTCGAAGACTTCAAACCCACCGGCACCGGCGAACCCCCGCTCGCCAAAGCCACCGACTGGATTCGCTACTCCGACACCTCCACGCGCGAGACGAACACCATGCCCCAGTGGGCGGGCTCGTGCTGGTATTACCTCCGCTATTGCGATCCCGCGAATACGGAGCGTTTCGTGGGGGAAGATGCGGAACGGTACTGGATGACTGGCGCACACGAACCCCTCCGTGTGCCGCAGACAGACCCCTTCGTGTGCCGCACACAGACCCCTCCGTGTGGCGCACACGCACTCCGCCCAGGGGGCGTGGACCTGTATGTAGGGGGCACCGAGCACGCCGTGCTCCACCTGTTGTATGCGCGTTTCTGGCACAAAGTCCTTTACGACCTCGGCCACGTCTCCACACCCGAGCCATTCCAGCGGCTCGTGAATCAAGGACTCATCCTCGGCTCCGACGGACAGAAGATGAGCAAGAGCCGCGGCAACGTCGTGAACCCCGACGACGTGATCGCCGAATACGGCGCGGACTCGCTGCGCCTCTACGAAATGTTCATGGGACCGCTCGAAGCCACGAAGCCCTGGTCGATGACCGGCGTGGAAGGCGTCGCGCGTTTCCTCGCGCGCGTGTGGCGTCTCGTCATGGAGGAAAACCAAGCCGGCGAATGGATCATGAGCGATGCCGTCCAAGACATCGCGCCCGACAAAGCCTTGCTGCGCATCCTCCACGCCACCGTGAAAAAAGTGGGCGAAGACATCGAGACGCTCAGCTTCAACACCGCCATCTCGCAAATGATGATCTGCACAAACGCGCTCGTCGGCACGAACCCGCGCCCGCTTTCCGCCATCCGCGCCCTGCTCCTCGTGCTCTCGCCCTTCGCCCCGCATCTCGCCGAAGAACTGTGGATGCGGCTTCACGGGCAGGGCGTCATCGCCGGAGAGACATGGCCCGCCTACGACCCCGCCGTGCTCGTGGTCGATGAAGTCGAATACCCCGTGCAAGTGAACGGCAAGCTGCGCGACAAAATCGTGGTCTCGAAAGACGCGCCCGCCGCCGACATCGAAGCCGCCGCGCTCGCCCTGTCTAAAGTCACCGAGCACACCGCCGGAAAGACCATCCGCAAAGTCGTCGTCGTGCCGGGACGCATGGTGAACATCGTCGCGAACTAATCGGCCAACGAAGCATCTCGCGCAGAGTTTTACTCACATATGAATCGCCAGCGTCTCCTCATCCTCGCCGCCGCCGTGCTCCTGCTCGGGAACGTCGCCTACCGCATCTGCGCCAATTGGGGACTCATCACCGTGAACGTTACCGATGCGGCGCTCCCGACCGTGATCCGCAGCATCGAAAAACAGGGCGGCGTTCTCATTCGCACCAATCTCGAGGCCGACAAAACGGTGACGATGCACGTCAACAAAGTGCCGCTTTCCTACGCGCTCGAAGTGCTCGCGAACGTGGCGGACGCGCGCTGGGAACTCGGCTATTTCCTCGCGCCGACGAAGCCGCCGATCGACGCGCTGCTCACCGCGCTCGCCGCCGGGGAAAAGCCGGAAGGCTGGCAACGCTTCCACGTTCCCCTGCCCGGCGGGATGATCGGTGGAAACGATGAGGGCACCAGCGATCCGCGCATTGATCGCTGGGACGTGAAGCCCGCGCCGGAGGCCACGCTCCAGGCTTATCTCGAACAGGCCGCGAAGCATGTGTCCGCGCGGCTCGAAGCACCGAAGGATTGGAACCCGGCGGTTTCTTCTCCGCCAAAAAGCGGGGAGGTGCAGGACGTAATCCCACGACTCGCGAAGGCGGCGGGCGGGAAGGTCGAGGAAGTTTTCCTCCTCACCGGACGCCGCCGCGACGCCGCGCCGCCCACCGCCGACGGCCCGCCCGAGCCCGTGCGCCGCGCCCTTGGCCTGATCGCCGGCGGGGCCGGACAGGACGATGCGGAGCGGGAAAAGATGCTGCGCGCCATCGGCGACCGAATGCAGGCCGCGATCGACCAGATGCCCGCCGACAAACGCGCAAAGGCGCAGGCGGAGTTCGACGAGGGGAAGAAGTTTTTCGAGAGCATGAAAGACCTCACGCCCGAGCAGCGCCGCGCGAAGATGGAGGAGCGAATGCAAGACCCCGCGACGCAGGAAAAGTTCTTCAAGGGCATGGCCATGCGCGATGCCATGAAGACGCCGCAGCAGCGCGCCGACCGCTACCGCGATTACCTCCAGAACAAGGAAAGCCGAAAGGAAGGCAAATGAACCGGCGCGGCTTCACCCTCATCGAACTCCTTTTCGTCATCGCAATCATCGGACTGCTCGCCGCGCTGATCTTTCCCGCTTTCGAGCGCGTCAGGGATAACGCCGACACGACCAAGTGCCTCAGCAATCTCAAGCAGATCGGCGCGAGCATTAACCTCTACTGCGCCGACCACGACAACCGGCTCCCGAACATCGAGACCGACCCGACTTACCCCGTGTATCCCGAAGGCACGAAGGTCGAGTTCATCGGCGAAGTGCTGAAGCCGTACGGCGTCACGCCCGGCGTGCTCACCTGCCCCGCCGATCTCAAAGCGAAGCTCAACTACACCAAGAACGCCGCAGACGGGAAAAGCTTCTTCGAGGAAAAAGGGACCAGCTACGAATGGCGTCCGATGTTCGACGGCGAACTTCTCAACGCGCCGAAAATCTACACGCCGCGCGGTGCCTTCAACGTCCCGATGAACCGCGTGCAACTGCTCGTCGATTTCCTAAACGCCGGCGAAACCCCGCATCAGCGCACGCAGGAACTCTGCACCTACAACAGCCTCCAAGCCGATGGCTCGGTGCGGACGTGGACCGTCAAAAAATCCGAAGTTAAAAAGTAACGCCGGGACGGAACTTGGGAACGGGTCCGCAAGTTTGTGGCGACGCGGGGAGTCGGAGGGAGTATTTTTCCACCATGAAAACAATCCTCGTCCCTGTTGATTTTTCAGACGCCACGCCGGGGCTCATTGAGACGGCGAAAAAATTCGCGACAACCTTCGGCAGCCGCGTGGTGCTGCTGCATGTGTCGGAGCCGGAGCCGGATTTTGTGGGCTTCGAACCGGGGCCGATGGCGGTGCGGCAGACGGTGGCGCTTGACCTCAAGGGCGAGCACGAAAAGGTCGAGGCGTTGAAGGCGTCGTGCGGCTTGAGCGATGTGCTCGCGCTGCACATTCAGGGGCCGGCGATTGAAAAAATCCTGCACGAAGCCACGACTCACGGCGCGGATTTGATTGTGATGGGTTCGCACGGTCACGGCGCGCTTTACGAACTACTCGTGGGCAGCGTGACGTCGGGCGTGCTGAAAAAGGCGAAGTGTCCGGTGCTCGTGGTGCCCGCAGTGCGCGCGTGATTACAGATTGAGCGCGGAGATTCGCCACGAGATGAAGGCGATGACGGCGAAGAGCGCGATGGCGAGGGCGACGACCCAGCGGCGCTTGAAGACGAGGCCGTAAAGCCAGAAGAGTTTCAGGTCGAAGACGGGGCCGAAGAGCAGGAAGGCGAGCTTCGCGGCGAAAGGGAAGGCGGTGAAGCTGGCGGCGATGAAGGCGTCGGTGGTGCTGCACAGCGCGATGGCGGCGGCGAGGCCCATCATGGCGAGGATGGCGAGCGGCGGATTCGTGGCGAGCGGGTCGATGATCGAGCGATCGACGGCGGTGTTGAAGACGCTGGTGATCGCGGTGCCGATGACGAGGAAGAAGGCGACGTCGAGGAAGTCGGCGGTGGCGGATTGGATGGCGAAGAGGAGCTTGCGCGCGGGGCCGGATGCGGCGGCGAGTTCGGCGAAGTCGGGCTCGGTGGGCTCGGGCGAGATGCTGAGTCCGGCGCGGCGGTTGTTCGGCGTGTCTTTGAGGACGCCGGGCTGGAGCAGTTTCGCGAGCGGGATTTGGCGGACGATGAATCCGGCAGCGACGGCGATGAGGAAGCCGATGCCGAGCCGCAGCGAGGTCATCAGCAGCGGACTTTGCCCGCGAAAAGCGGCGAACGTGCTGAGCGCGACGATGGGGCTGACGATGGGTGCGGCGAGCATGTAGGTGACGGCGCACGAGACGGGCAGCCCCTTGCGAATGAAGCGCCGGATGACGATGACGCTCCCGCATTCACACATGGGAAAAATCAGCCCAAGCAGTCCGCTGGCGAAGATCGCGGCGGCGGGATTTTTCGGCAGAAGGCGCTGCATTTTTTCCGCCGGAACAAAGACATCGACGAGCCCGGAGACGAGCGATCCGAGCAGCAGGAAGGGGATGCCCTCGAAGAGGACGCTGAGAAACGAGACGGCGAAATCGTTGAAACTAAACGTGAACCAAGACATGCGAGGCGGACTCAGGCGCGGCGGTTCGCGGGTCACGCGCGCCGTGCCGCAGACTTACTGGCCGTAGGATTCCTCGACGCGCTTCGCCACGTCCTTGTATCCGTAGTCGGTTTCCATGATGTCCTTCATGCACTGGAGATACTCTTCCTTCTTGCCCATCTTTTCATAGACGAGGCCGAGATCGTAGAGCGTGTCCTTCTTCACGATGTCCATCGCGATCATCTCGCTGGCGGCGCTCTTGAACTGCGTGGCGGCCATGTCGAGCATTCCTTTTTGCACGAAGCATCGTCCGAGCAGGCTCATCGCCCTGAGGCGCGAATTTGGATTCTGCCGCGCGCGCTGGAGTTCGGGGATGGCTTCGTTGAACTGGCCGATCGCGAGCAGCAATTCGCCCAGCTCGAAGCGCAGTTGCAGGTCCGTCGGATTGCGCTCGACGCGTTTCCGGGCCTCGACGAGCAGGGCTTCCGTTTTCTCCCGTCGAAGTGTTTCGAGTTCGGCGTGGTAAGTGGCCGCGTCTTCATGCGCATCGCCGTTTTCATCGGCGAACCATTTTTCGAGCACGTTGATGCGCACATCGAGCTTCTTCATCTGCAAATCACTCAGCCGGCGCGCGACCGCCGGATCGGTGCCGCTCGTCAGCACATTGGTGTGCGCGTAGTAGCCGATTGCGCCGTCGAGGCTTTCCTCGTCGCTGGTCTGCTCGAAGCGGTCCTCCCACAGCTTCGCAATGCGTCGCGTCAAGTCCGAGTTCGACTGATCGGCCTCCCATTGCGGGTAAAGTTCGTGCAACTGCTCGTCGATCATCTCGACGCTCTTCACCACGCGCCCCTTCTGTTCGAGCGACACGGCTTGATCCTTGTCCTTGATCAAATCGCGGTAACTCTGCGCCTGATCCCAGCCGCCACTTTTCATCGAAGCCGTCGCCGACGCATCCTTGCTGCGTTTCACCGCCGTGAGATCGGTGGGATTCATCTCCGCGATCTTCGAGTAAATCGTCACCGCCTTGTCAGCATTGCCCATCGCGATGTAATGCTCGCCGAGTTCATGCATCACCTTCGTGTCCTTCGGATTTCCCTCGACGATCGTCTCCAGCGCAAACGCCGCGATTTCCGGGAATCCCGCCGCCTTGGCCGCGTCCTTGAGAAGATGGTTCGCCTGCGGGCTGTAGGGATCGGTTTCGAGATTTTTCTCGGCGAGTTCCATCGCGGCCACGGGATCTTTTTTCACGGCGCTCGCGCCTTTCAGCGAAGCGGAGGAGAGGCCGGACAGAAAACTTTTCTTGCCCTTCGTCGAGGTGACTTCCGCTTTGCGCAGCATTCGGCGCGCATCGAGGAAGGCGGGGAATTCCTTCAGCACCGCCTGGATGAGTGAGATGGAATATCCGTAGTTGCGCAGTTCGACCGCGCTGAGGGCTTTCAGCCACAGGGCGCGGGCATTTGGAGAAAGATCTTTTTCGGTCTGAATGGCCATAAAATTTGGGGACGAAAGGAACTAACAGGCGCGCACACGGCGTGCAAGCGTTTGAAAATTTCCGCGCGAGGAATTTCCGCGTCCCCGCGTTCCAGCCGATGCGCCGCTCAGCGCGGGAGGGCGTCGCTGCCGTCCTTCTTTTTCTCGATCTTGTTCCCGTAGAGCTTCGAGATCGTTTCGTATTCCTTCTTCGCGTTTTCGGAAAAATTCGACGGCCCATGCTCGAAAAGCACGGTGAACGCGAAGGTGGCTCCGAGGAAAATGGCGAACCAAAAGAGTGAGCGGATGAGTCCCATAAGATGAAAAACTTTGGAGTCGCTATCGCAAATGCCGCGCCACGGCAACCGGGTTTTTTGCAGCCGCTCACTTCCGCACAACAAGCGTGCAGCCTCGCGGGTTTCCCGCATACCGTTGCCTCCGCCATGAACCGACTTCTCCTCCTCTGCTCAACATTCCTGCTTTCCCTCCATGCCGCCGATGCCGCGCCGATGCCGCTCTTCGATGGAAAAACGCTCGACGGCTGGGAAGGCGAGACGACGAAAGTCTGGCGCGTGCGCGACGGCGCGATCGTCGGCGGATCGCTGGAGGGGAACTCGCGCAATGAATTTCTCGCGACGAAAAAAAGTTGCCGGAACTTCGTGCTGCGGCTCGAATACAAGCTCACCGGCACCGAGGGTTTTGTGAATGGCGGCGTGCAAATCCGCAGCCAGCGCATCGCGAATCCGCCGAACGAAATGAGCGGCTACCAGGCCGACATCGGCGCGGGATATTCGGGATGTCTCTACGATGAATCGCGCCGCAACAAAGTGCTCGCGCAGGCCGACAAGGCGCTAATCGCGCAAGCGGAAAAACCGGGCGAGTGGAACCTCTACGAAATCCGCTGCGAGGGCGCGCGCATCACGCTTTCGGTGAACGGAACGCAAACAGTGGATTTCACCGAGAAGGAAGAGGGGATCGCAATGGAAGGTTTCATCGCGCTGCAAATCCACGGCGGCGCAAAATCGGAAATCGCCTACCGCGCCATCACGATCGAGGAACTGCCGTAGCGGGAGATTCGCGTCATGGCCGCGCTCCAATCCATCGTCCAACACCTCGACCGCACCCTGCGCACTCGCGACATCGCCGACTACCCCGGCGCATGGAACGGCCTGCAAATCGAAAACTCCGGCACGGTAAAAAAAGTCGCCGCCGCCGTCGATGCGTGCGAAGCCGTGATCGCGGAAGCCGTCGCGCGCGGCGCCTCGCTGCTGTTCGTCCATCACGGACTTTTCTGGAGTGGCGTGCAGCCAGTCGTTGGTCCCGTCCGCCGCAAAATAAAAACCGCCCTCGACGGCGACCTCGCCATCTACAGCTCCCACCTTCCGCTCGATCTGCACCCGAGGCTCGGAAACAACGCACTGCTCGCGAAGGCGCTTGGCTTCAAGCGTTGCGAGCCTTTCCTGGAAATGAAGGGGCAGGCCATCGGCGTGCAAACAAAGGCCGCGCTCTCACTCGAAGACCTCGCCCGCCGCCTCGAACGCACCCTCGGCAGCGCCCCGCATCTCGCGCCCGGTGGCCCGTCGAAAACCGCCCGCATCGGCATCGTCACGGGCGGCGCGGGCGGCGAAATCGCGCGCGCCGCCGCGGAAGGCGTGGACACCTTCATCACCGGCGAAGGCCCGCACCACAGCTACACCCTCGCCGAAGAACTCGGCGTGAACCTTTTCTACTGCGGCCACTACGCCACCGAAACCTTCGGCGTCCGCGCCCTCGCCGCCCACGTCGCGAAAAAATTCCGCGTCCCGTGGGAATTCATCGACCACCCGACGGGACTGTAAAGTTTGCGCGGGGGCGCGGAGCCCTCCCGTCAGGCCGGACTCAATTCCGCTCGCGCCAACGCGGCCTCAAATGCCGCGAAAAGTCGCTCCCTCTGCCGCACGATGGGCTGTTTCGGATCGAGCTTCTTTTCCAGAGACAGACCGGATTGTGATTCCGTGAGACGCAGCAGCCGTTCGCCACCCGTGAGTTTGATGAGGTCGATCTGAATTTTGCTGCGCTCAAACATGTGCTCATCCTTCACCAAAGCCGAGGAGTTGCAACATACGGTTCAAGCTGGCTGGCGAGGCCGGCCCCAAATCTTCGTGCATCGCGTAGGCAATCCTCTCGAAATCCGCCTCATAGAATTCAATGACCGCCAGTGGCGGTTCGGGACTGGCGATCAAGGCGGCTTCGAGAATTTCGTGGTAGAGAGTCACCGATAGCTTCCGTTCGTCGAGTCCCCCGTAAATCAGCAAGTCGAAACGCATCCCGACAATTCCTGTTTTCGCCAGCGCCGGGCGACCCAGCGCATCCGTCAGCGGTTCGTTTGTCAGTTCGACGGTGGTGATAACGAAACCGCCGCTCAAGTGGACGTTCTCAAACAAAGCTGGATCAATCATCGAAACGGACACGTATAATTGTTGAACGAACCGCATTTCCATATCACATGCGAAACGCCGTAGTTCCCGATGAATCTGCACGCTGGGTCCATTTTTCAACGCTCCGAAGGCTTGTGAGCGCGGATCGAGAGAGTTCCGACGCGCGGAGTTTTTCGGAGACGCGGTGGAGCGTGGTGCTGGCGGCGGCGGGGGATGAGGAGGGGGCGCTCGCGAGTTTGTGCCGGGCTTATTGGTTTCCGCTTTATGCTTTTTTGCGGCGCCAGGGATTGGGGGCGCAGGATGCGGAGGATGTGACTCAGGGGTTCTTTGCGCATTTGCTGGGGAAGGGGGCGCTGGCGCGCGTCGATCGCGCGAAGGGGCGGTTTCGCACGTTTCTGCTCGCGTCGTTGAAACACTTTCTCGCCGACGAGCGCGACAGGGCGAATGCGTTGAAACGGGGAGGCGGTGTGGCGGCGATCTCGCTGGATGCGGTGGCAGCGGAGGAACGCTATGCGCTAGAGCCGCGCGATGAACTTTCTCCCGACCGGCTTTTCGACCGGCGCTGGGCGGTCGCGGTGATCGAGCAGGCGCTCGCGCGGCTGGGTGCGGAGTATGCGGCGGCGGGAAAGGGGGCGCTTTTTGAGGCGTTGAGGCCGCTGCTTTCTTCGCCTGGCGAGGCGCGTCCGTATGCGGAAATCGGCGCGCGGTTTTCCATGAATGAAGGCGCGGTGAAAATCGCGGTGCATCGGCTGCGGCAGCGGTACGGCGCGGCGTTGCGCGCGGAGATTGCGGAGACGGTCGGGACGGCGGAGGAGGTGGATGCGGAGTTGCGGCATTTGCTCGATGCGCTGTGAACTTGAAAAATTTTCCGTAACCTTCGCGCGCCAATTCCTTTTGCACGGGTGAACCCACATCACTCGCCATGACTCCTCCTTCCCACTGCCTCGAATGCAATGCGCCGCTCACGCCCTCGGACGCGGGCGGGCTTTGCCCGAAATGTCTGCTCAAGCTCGGCCTCGCCAGCCAACTCGGTGCGCCGTCGATCACGGGCGCGGGAGCGCGGGCGCTGGTTGCGCCGCCGGTGTTTCCGTTTGAATTCGGAGGGTATCGCGTGCTGCGGCTGCTCGGGCGCGGCGGGATGGGCGCGGTGTATGAGGCGGAGCAGCAGAGCACCGGGCGGCGCGTCGCGCTGAAGGTGCTCGGGCACACCATCGACTCGCCGGAAATGCGCAAACGCTTCCTGCGCGAAGGGCGGCTCGCGGCGTCGGTGAATCATCCGAACACCGTCTATATTTTCGGCACCGAGGAGATCGAAGGCGCGCCCGTCATCGCGATGGAACTCGTCGCGGGCGGCACCTTGCGCGACCAAATTAAACGCGGGCCGGTCGCGGTGCGCGATGCGGTGGATGCCACGCTGCAAATCATCGCCGGACTCGAAGCGGCGCACGCGGGCGGCGTGCTGCATCGCGATGTGAAACCGGCGAATTGTTTCGTCGCGCCGGATGGCACGTTGAAGGTCGGCGACTTCGGCCTGAGCGTCTCGACGCTCGCGCGCGGCGACACGCAACTCACCGCGAGCGGCACGATGCTTGGCACGCCATCGTTCGCGCCGCCGGAACAATTGCGCGGCGACGAACTCGACGTGCGCGCGGACATCTATTCCGTCGGCGCGACGCTCTACTCGATGCTCACGGGCCGCGCGCCGTTCGAGGGCGACAACGCGGTGAACGTCGTCGCCGCCGTGCTCGATAAGACGCCGAAGCCAATCGCGGAGTTTCGCCAGGACGTACCGCCGGGACTGGCGCAGGTGGTCGGGAAATGCCTCGCGAAAAAGCGTGAGGAGCGGTTCGCGAATTACGCGGAACTGCGCGACGCGCTCGCGCCTTTCAGTTCACAGGCACGCGAGCCCGCGCCGGTCGGGCTGCGCATCGTCGCGGGGATCATTGACCTCCTGCTCGCCACGCTCATCGGCGCGTTCGTCTGGACGACCGGCGAGACCGTGGACCAGCGCTTTCTCGCCGCCCGGACGCTCGGAGCGACACTCGAATTTTTCGGCGTGATGCTGTTCGGCGTCGCGTATTTCGCGATCCCGGAAGGAATCTGGGGTGCGTCGCTCGGCAAGATGCTGTGTGGCTTGCGCGTCGTCGGCGCGGGCCGCGGTGCGCCGGGCGTCGTGGTCGCGGCACTGCGCGCGTTGATCGTGATGGTCGCGATCAATCTCGCGGATTTCATCGAGCTGCTCATGCACTCGGCGGAGGAAGTGCGGCAGATGATCGCGCAGGACGGATGGACCTTCACGGATGCCGTCGGGCCGTCGTTCCTGTTTCTGCTCTTCGTCACGATGCGGCGGCGCAACGGCTTCGCGGCGATCCACGAATTGCTCACCGGGACGCGCGTGGTCGTGCGGCCAAAGGCCAGTAAACGTCCGCGACTCGAAGCCATCTCCGCGCCGGTGCCTGCGCCGGATGAAAATGCGGAACGCATCGGGCCGTTCCGCATCGTCGCGCCGCTCGCGGGCGCATGGTTCGCGGGCTACGACAACGTGCTGCGCCGGAGCGTGTGGATTCGGAAATCCGACGCAGGCACACCGTCGCTGCCGCCGCTGCGCCGCGATCTCGGACGCGCGGGGCGGCTCCGCTGGATCGCGGGAGCGCGCGGGGAAAACGAAAGCTGGGATGCGTTCGACGCGCCATCGGGGAAACCGCTGGCCGAACTTTCCGCGCAGCCGTGGGCCGCGGTGCGCTGCTGGCTGCTCGATCTTGCGGAGGAACTCGACGCCGCCCCGAAGGACGGCACGCTCTCCGCGGAGATCGGTCTCGATTACGTCCTCATCACCGCCGAAGGCCGCGCGCTGCTGCTGGACGAGCCTTGGCCGGACGCCGCTCCGTCGCCGCGTTTCGCGTGCGGCGACGTAACGGGCGCGCAGCATTTTCTCGCCGCCGTCGCCGATGCCGCGCTCGATCGCACGCGCCTGCCGCTGCATGCACGCGATTTTTTACAAAAGCTCGCCGCCGCTGCTTTCGACCGCGCGAGTTTCCTCGCGGGCAATCTCCGCTCGCTGCTCGCGAAACCCGCTGCGATCTCGCGCCGCCGCCGCTTTGCCTCACTCGCCCTCGCGCCCGCGCTGGCGCTGCTCATCGCCGTGCCCATCTCCGCATTCCTGTTTTTGCAGCAGCGACGCGAGGCCGCGCAATGGGCCGAGCGCCCCGAGATGCGGAAGCTCTCGCTCGCCTGGGACGACTACAACAACATCCAGGGCGGCATGACGCTCACCTTTGCCGGCGCGACGAAAACGGCGCTGGAGTGGAAGGCCGGGCAGGATGCGAAATACATCGCCGGCCACTTCGGTGAGTTCGTCAGGAGCGCGGAGTTCGATGACGATCCGGTGTTTGGAAAATGGCCGAAGGAGCAGCGGGACGCGGCCCGCGAACTCGTGAAAGCGCAGCCCGTGCTGAGCCCCGCCGAACTCAAAATCATCGACGCCGCCATCGAGCCGACATTCGCCGGCCATATCACCGGCGCGACGATGATGCCTTTCGTGATCGTGACCGGCATGTTCGCCAGTATGCTGATGCTCGTCTGCGTCGCGCAGTTTCTATCACTGCTGATTTTCGGCACCACGCTCGGGCAGCGGCTCTTTGGTTTCGCCATCGTGAACAAACACGGCGACCTCGCGGGCCGCGGACGGATGCTCGCGCGCTGGCTCATCATCTGGCTGCCGCTGGCGTTGCTGGTCGTGCGGTTTGTTTTCAATCACGGCACGGCGATGGCACCAGGCACCCTCTTTTACCTCTCCGCAAAATCGCTCTTCTGGCTCGGATGCGTGGGCCTCGCGGTCGCGCGGCCGGAGCGTGGCTTGCACGATGACATGGCCGGGACACGCTTGGTTCCGCGTTGATTTTTCCAACGCAGCCCGCAGTTCCCTGATTAGAGCATGTTCTATTGAAACTGTCGCGGACGGAGCCTGACGAAGGATGTGAGTGCAAGGTGCGGCGGTGAAGGAATCTAGCGCTTGTGCGGTGGCGCGGCGCCGACCGGCGCAGGAGCGTTGAGCGGGTTGCCGCAGGAAGGCTTT
>JAYVRQ010000571.1:0-13861 GCA_043776145.1 Chthoniobacteraceae bacterium | reverse complement strand
ACGCCGCGACCTTCTCCCAAGCATCCAGCCCGCGCTCCTCGGCGATGGGGCGAAGCACCTGCGACATCAAGTCGGCCACCGTCAGCACATCGCCCAGCCCGGTGTGGGCGCCGCGTTCCGGCAGGCGATAGTATTGGCGCAAGGTTTGCAGCTTGCAGTTTCCGGCAGGCACCGGATCGAGCAACCGCTGGGCGAGGCGCAACGCACAAAAGCCGTCGGTTCCAATGGCGCTGATGCCGAGTCTCCTCCATTCCGGCTTCAAGACCTTATCCAAGTCGTAGTCGGAATTGTAGGCCACAAGAGGCAGCCCTTCGGCATAGCTCGCAAACTCCCGATACACATCCGAGGCAGGCTCGCCATCGCGCTCCAAAATCTCGCGTGTATATCCATGCACCCGCGACACCTCTGACGGAATGTCAGCATTTTGATTCAGCAGCTTGCGAAATGGTTCGCCGAGCGGTTCCCATCCGCGCATCCTTTGCGCAGCGAGTTCAACGACAAAAATCGGTGCGGCAAATCCGGTCGTTTCGGTATCAAGGAGGAGCCAATCATTACCGTTCATAGGTGCATGCTTATTCTTTGCCGCAATACCTTTTTTTTGGATTCCTGGTAAACTTGCCGGGCTGTCTCACATTCCACGTTAGACATCAATGGCAGCAGATCCTCAGCCGCCTTTCGGCCAACTTTGGAACCGTAATCTGCGGCTAATTGGAAAAAATTGTAGGCTTTGACGAGATTACATGGAACGCCATCACCGTTTCGGAACTTCCGGGCAGCGTCTATCAAATTGAGCATTCGATCTCCATCCTCAGCTTTTCCATACCATTCAGCAGCCTGTTTGTGATCCTGCGGAACGCCGTCTCCTTTATCATAGGCACGACCAAGCGCATCCAACGCTCCTGGGTAGCCTCGTTCTGCAGCCTTGCGCCACCATTTGACGGCTTCTGTAGAATCCCGAGAAATACCCGTTCCCTTGCTGTAGAATTCGGCGAGAGACATCTGCGAACTAATACAACCCTGTTCAGCTGCCTTACGATACCACACGGCAGCCTCCATACTGTCTTGCGGGACATTTATCCCGCACTCGTAGGATAAGCCAAGCTCATTTTGTGCAGATCGGAAGCCTTGCTCAACAGACATCCGCAACCACTTTGTGGCCGTGATGCCGTCTTCTGCCACTCCGTCTCCAAACGAGTAGCAGTAGTAGAGTTCAAACTGCGCTTCTCTATGCCCGGCTTCGGCTGCACGGAGGAACAAGCCAAATGCTCGGATATTTTCTTCCGACATTTTAGTGCCTTTGTCATGATAGAGCCGCTTCCCCTCGCGCACGAGGGCATCGAGATCGAGTTGGGCGACGACAGACTCCCTCGCCAGCATGAGCGTATCGGCGAGCATGCCTGACAGAACTCTGTTTGCACGCAATGCGACCGTCTCGATTTCAACAGACGGCCTTGGCACCAAGGCATAATGGTTTTCCTCACTCATCGGCGCACCCCAAACAGCAGAGTTCATACAGTGCTCTCTGTTGCGCAGCAATGGCGAAAGTTCGTTCTACCGACCGTATGCGGTCAGGCTTGCGTAGATTCAGAGTTCTCATCGATGTGGAACATCTTTTTAAGCCTAGAGGACGTCATACCATCCGTTGCATGAGGAGATCGGTATTTATGCACGGGCACCTTTGTGAAGGCGTCAATCCACCAATACAGGTCTATTTCTGACCTGATTTGTGCGACTCGATCCCTGAGAAACCGCTGTGTTGTGACATGCCGGCCACCGCTTTCGGATCTGAAGTGCCCTCGCAACAGTTCCTCCAGATTGTCGACACCGGCACGACCATCAGTGTTCACCACCGCGAGAACATTCAGATGTTTCCGATCCGGATTGACGCACTTGAATTTTTCCACCGCTTGTCCAATCCGTCGAACAAGCCGATTGATCGCTGGATTTCCAATGCTCTACTGCGCTGCCATGCCGGAACCAGCGGCAGCCTCCTGCAAATAAGGCTCAATAGGATCAGCGTCAGTCAGTTCCTTTACCTCGCAGTAAAACTCCAAAATACTTCCTCGGTACACCGCGAAATCTGGTGTCTTTTGGCCGGGAACACGCATTTCAGATTTCGGAAAGCGCTCCGGCCGAAATCCCAAACCAGACAGGTGATCGAAAATGAGCTGTTCGCTACGATTTAAGGGCATTGTGGTCTAAAGTTCATCCCACATTACGCAAGGCTTATGCCTGAGGCGTGGATTCCCTTGTAACCAGCATCGTCAGCCAAAATTTCGCTCGTCGCGGCTGCGGCGATTCGGAGGTTGGGAATGCGTTCACCGTTCGTCACCTGCCGCCGGAGGAACAGCCGGGACGCGGGCGAGGATGGCGTCCACTTTCTGCCAATCCACGCGGGCGGTGCGCTCGGCGATGGTGGGGCGGTGCGGGGTGTGGTCGAGTGGCACGCTGGCGATGAGGGCGATCACGAATCAGACGGCGACATCGAAGCGCCGCGTCTTTTGCGTCTGGAAGACATAGCCCTGTTTGATCGGCACTCCCATGAAACTGAAGTCGCCGTTGAAGAAGTGCTTTATGGGCATGCCCTGCTCGGCGATGGCGAAGCAGTCCACCTCGGGTTCGTCGGACGGCGCGATGAAGACGCTGGACAAGGCCGAAAGCTCTTCGGGAATGAGCTGGGGAACCAAGGCGTCGGAGATCAACCGCATGGCCGCAATGCGTTCCTTGTCGGACCACTCCGAAGAGAGGATGAGATCCCATTTGCCGGGCGTTTCTTCGCGCTCGAAAAGGGCGAAGAGATACACTGGCCCCCGCTGTTCGAGCATCGGGAGCAGGGCTTTGACTTTGTCGGCGAGAGTTTTCATATCACGGGTAGGAGTGCGGTGGTGGAAGCGAGGAACTGTTGCGCATCCTGCGCGGAAACGCCACCGGCGACACGGTAGCGGTCTTCGGGATTCCATTCGCGAACGACTGACCAATCGGCCAGATGGCTTTGTTTGATGATCTGCTCCCGTCCGGAAAGCGAGAGCAGCACCACGAGGTTGTGCGTCTTGAAGCTGGTATAGTTGGCAAATTCCTTGGCCGTTTGCGGGAAGCCGGGCCAGTTCAAGGTGTCGCAGATGCGCGCCTTGAGGGTGAGTTCCACGGCATAGCCGCAAATGTAACCGGCTCCGTCATATCGACCGTTCGCCAGAAGGATGTGCGCGTCCTGCAATCGGGCTTGGGCGATGGCGCGGAGGTCGGCGGGAGTCAGCATGTTGGCGGGGCCGGTGTCGCTGAAAGATTACGGGCGAGGATGGCGTCCACTTTCTGCCAATCCGCGCGGGCGGCGCGCTCGGCGATGGTGGGGCGGTGCGGGGTGTGGTCGAGTGGCACGCTGAGCGCGCTGGCGATGAGGGCGTCCCTGCGCCCCACCGCAGAACGACCGTGATGTGCTCGCGCCCGGCGAGGCTGTCGGGCAGGTTGACGTGGAGGGTCATGGCAGCGGGCTCATGGCGGCGAAATCGCGCGGGAGCAAGACCTCGACACCCAGCGCGCGGGCGCGGGCGTGACACCTACGCTTCACCTCGCTCCCAAGTTCCACTTGGGAGCGCACTATTCCCCGAAGCTGTGCTTCGTCCCCGCACCGCGCCCGCGAAGTGAAACTTGAAGACTCGTGATGAACCATTGTCTGTTCTAAACAACGGGCAGGCGCCCTGCGGCGCGTTCTTCTTCAAGAAAACCGCACCCGCAGCCCGTAAAATGAACCGCCAAGCATGGTGGCAAAATCCGCCTGGTCGAGCGTGAGCAGGACGTTCGAGGCTGCGAGCGCACTGAAAAGGATGGGACGGTCCTTGCTCGCGGCGAAAAGGACCGGGCGATCGAGGACCAGCACGTCGTCCACCACCACGATCTGGCGGCGCAGACGGAACCAGTTGCCGGTCGCCAGCAGCGGCAGATCGGGCAGATTTCGCATCACCTCCTGGAGTGCCCACGGGCTGCTCGGCAAACTCCAGCCTTGCCCTGCGGCGTAATCGAAGACTCCTCGCGACGATCCCGTGGCCGACCCGGCGGCGGCGAGCAGCACGCTCGCATCGAGGAAAATCCTCACCGCCCTTCGCGGAAGCGTTTCATGCCTTCCTCATCGTCCCGAATCCACTCCTCCATTTGCTCGCGGCTGAACTGGCGGGGCGGCGGGAGTTCCGCCGGACCTGCCGCACGGAGCCGCGCTGCGAGGAAAAGAAACAACTCCTCCTTTTCCTGCTCCGGCAGGGTTTCGGCGGCGGCTTCAATCTCGGCAAGCGTGCTCATGGCGGGAGAGTGGCACGATGGGTTGGAAGGTTCAAGCCTGCGGAGTGACGAGGCCGCTACGATTTCTTCGCGCTCTTCCGCTGCTGGCATTTCACGCACACTCCGAAAATCTCGAGGGTGTGGAGGGCCAGCGGGGTCAGAATGCAGTTCATTGCAACTGCGGCGATCCGAAGGCCGATGTGCGTTCACCCTTCGTCACCTGCCGCCGGAGGAACAGCCGGGACGCGGGCGAGGATGGCGTCCACCGTGATGTGCTCGCGCCCGGCGCGGGCGCGGGCTTGCGCGGCGGAGGCTGCCGGGCAGGTTGACGTGGAGGGTCATGGCAGAGCGATCGTGGCGGCGAAATCGCGCGGGAGCAAGACCTCGGCACCCGGTGTGCGGGCAGATGCTAAGTACGGATTTGTTGGTCAATCGCGGTGAACCGGGCATCGGCCAGCACGACGCCGATGACTTCAGATAACGGAGGAAATGATCTGAACCCCTTGAGCCTCACGGTTCCTGCGATTATGAAACGACCATGAGCACTGCCACCGGAGAAGCAGTCGGAGGTGATCGACTTCGCCAGATTCCTGCTGGCCCGCGAGGATGATTCGCGCTGGGAACGATTGCTGGCCGAATCACAGTCCCGCCCGCGGTTAGATGCCTTCCTGCGCGAATCCGCTGCAGAAGCTGACGAACCGCTTGACCTGCGGCGTTTGTGATCTCGCGCACGCGCCCAAGTTTCTGGCGGGCGTAGGAGTCGCTTGATCCGCGCATTCGCGAGGCGGCTCGGCGGGCCTACCGGATGTTCGGGGAAAATCCGAATCACCCATCGCTTCGTTTCAAAATGCTCGGCGGATACGAACATGTCTGGTCGGTTCGCATCAACGAACAATACCGCGCCGTCGGAGAGCGGCAGGGCGATACGGTCGTCTGGGTCTGGATCGGGTCACACAACGAATTTGACAAGCTCTTCGGGTGATTCTGCCGTGTAACTTGTTGACGAGTCGCAGCGGAGAAGGTCCGTGGCCAGAGCAGAGCGGTCGTGGATGATGGCAATTATTAAGCAAATGGAAGGGCAGTTTGCCGTGAAAACTGCGGCCCAGGCAGCCGCCGTCATGCTCGCGTTTGCGGCTAGAAAATCCAGCGCCTTGCCCGTGATGATTTCCTCGTTGATCCGATCGAGCCGGCCGCGTTTCTCCAGTTTCTTCAGCATTTTCTCGAAGGTCATCTCATACTTCTGCGCCAGCGCCGCGACCGCCCGAGCAATTCCTCGGGCGTCACCTTGATGCCTTCTTTCTCCACGACGCGCAGCACGCGAAAACCGACGTGGACTCTTCGCACGCTTAACCTTTCGCAATCGTGGACCAAAGCCCCGCGAACGAGAACTGACGCCGCCCGCCCCGCCAGAGCCAGCCCTTCCGCCGAAAGACGGAAGGGCTTTGCTGTTTCGTCACCGGCGCATATCTCCATGCTCGCTTCGCACCATCCATGATCCCGCGCGCCATCTCACGTCACATCCCGCGGCAGCCGCAAATCCTCGTTTTCGCCGCCGTGCTGCCGCTGGCTTCCGCGCTTAGCTGGTGGCTGTGCCGCAGCCGGCTGGCCTTGCTCGCGGGCTTCGATGTTGCCGCGCTCGTGCATCTCATCTGGATCACCTTTGCGCTTTCCTCCGCCCCGCCGAAATCGCTGCGCTCGCGCGCGGCGCGCTACGATTCCGGCCAGGGCACGCTGCTGCTGCTGGCGGCGATTGTCTTCGGCGTGGTGCTCGTCGCGGTCGCCGCGGAACTGGGCCACGGCTCGCTGCGCACGCCTGCGGAACTCACGCTCATCATCGGCACGCTGGTCGTCGCGTGGTGTTTTGGAAACATGATCTTCGCCCTGCACTACATGCACCGGCACTACGGCGCGTCCGCTTCCGCGCCGAAGGGGCTCGATTTTCCCGGCGAGGCGGAGCCGTGTTTTTGGGACTTCGTTTATTTCGCGTACACCATCGGCATGACTTTCCAGACCTCCGACGTCGCGCTCCGCACCACCGAACTGCGCCGCCTCGCGACGCTCCACGCGCTCCTCGCCTTTGTCTTCAACGTGGGCGTCGTCGCGCTGAGCGTCAATCTTCTCGCCGGTGGCTGAGGCACTCCCAGCGTGAGCAATTCCCGCTTCGTTTTTCTCGATCCGCACGGACGCCGCTGGCCGCTGGTTCGCCGGCTCGCGTTATGGTGCGCCGCGGCGCTCGGGCTCGCGGGCGTGCTGTTCGTCGCTGCGGTTTGGATTCGGCCGGAAGTGCGGCTGCCGTCGGTGGTGCGCGAGTTGAAGGGGCAGCTCAAGGCGGAGCACATGGCGGCGGTGCCCGATCCGAAGGCGGAAAACTGGCAGCGTTACGTGGCGCAATCGCGCGCGGCGCAGGAGCGGCTCGCGACATTGCGCACGAAGCCCGACCGGCCGGTGCCGGAGGCGCGCGCGGTGCGGCTGGGATTTTATGTGGACTGGGATGCGAACGCCGCGCTCTCGCTCCACGCGCACGCGGATCAACTCACGCATCTCGCGCCGGAATGGCTGACGGTAACCGGCGTGGACAGCACGCTCATCGCCGAGCCCGATGCGGAACTCGTCACGTTCTGCCGCGCGCACGGGCTCACGATCATCCCGCTGCTGCGCAATCTCTCGGGCGATCTGTGGCAGCCGGAGGCGGTGGAAAGTCTCGCGCGCGCCGATGCGACGCGGCAGCGCGTGTGGGCGAAGGCGCTCGCGGCGAAGCTGGTGCAACTCGGCGCGGCGGGCGTGCTGTTCGATTTCAACGAACTCGATCCCGGCTTGCAGCCGCAGTTCACCGCGCTCTTCACCACGATCAGCGAAGTGCTCCACGCGCGGCATCTCGAACTGTGGCTCGCGGTTTCGATGGACGATGAGTTCGCGACGTTCGATCTCGCCGAACTCGCGCCGGTCGTGGACCGCTTCGTCGCGCTGGTCTTCGACGAGCATTCCGACAGCGACGAACCGGGGCCGGTCGCCTCGCAGGAATGGCTCGATGGCTGGCTCGAAGTCGTCGCCGATCTCGATGCGCCGGAGCAGTGGGTCATCGCGCTCGGCACGCACGGCTACGATTGGAATCGCACGCGGGGCGAGGTCGAGACGCTGAGTTTTCGCGATGCGATGACGCGCGCGAGTTACGCGGGTGTGGACACCGAGGGCGGCCTCGCGCTCGAGGGGCCGGGCTACAACGGGCACTTCGCGTACGACGAGGCGCGCGGTGCGCACGAGGTGTGGTTTCTCGACGCGGTGAGTTTGCAAAATCAACTCCACTCCGCAGCGCGGCGCGGCTTCCGCGATTTCGCGCTCTTCCGGCTCGGCACGGAAGATCCCGCAGCCTGGCCCACGCTGGCGCGCAGCGGCGCGGAGGCGGACGACGCCTTCATCGCCTCGCTCGCGAAACTGCCAACGGATCACACCGTCACACACGTCGGGCGCGGCGAAATCGTGAGCGTGGATTTGAGCCGCGATGACGGCGCGCGCACGATCGAGCGCGATCCCGATGGCCACCTCCGCGCGAGCTACACCGACGCGCCGACTTATCCCGCGCTGTATCATCAGGGCGCGGCGGACAAGACGCGCGTGGCGATCACTTTCGACGACGGCCCCGACCCGGAGTGGACGCCGCGCATTCTCGATGTGCTGAAAGCGCGCGGTGTAAAGGCCGCGTTTTTTCTCGTGGGGAAAAATGCGGAGGATCATCCCGCGCTCGTCCGGCGCATCGCCGCAGAGGGCCACGAAATCGGCAACCACACTTACTCGCACGGCAATCTCGCCGAGATGCCCGAGTGGCGCTGGCGGCTCGAACTCGACGCGACCGAGCGCCTCATCGAGACGATCACCGGCCGCTCGACGACGCTTTTTCGCCCGCCCTACAACGCCGACGCGACGCCGAGCGACGTGGCCGAACTGGCCCCGCTGCGCTTCGCCGCGGACGTGTTGGGCTACACCGTGGTGCTGGAAAAAATCGACCCGCAGGATTGGGCGCGGCCCGGCGCGGATACGATCGTGCAGCGCGTGAAGGAGCAGCGGCACGAGGGGAACATCATCCTGCTGCACGATGCGGGCGGTGACCGTTCGCAGACGCTCGCCGCGCTGCCGCGCATCCTCGACTGGCTCGCCGAACGCGGCGACCGCGTGGTGTCGCTGAGCGAGCTGCTCGACATCCCGCGCGACGATTTGATGCCGCCCGTGCGCTCCGGCGAACAGGCCGGCTGGCGCACCGTCGCGGCGACGGGTTTCCGCGCGTGGCACTGGCTGGTCGAGACGATGTGGGCGTTCATGATGTTTGCGACGGTGCTCGTGGTCGTGCGCTCGCTGCTGCTCGCGTGGCTGGCCTGGCGGCAGCGCCGCGCGCAGGAACATCGCGCACCGGTCGTGATGGAAAAATGGCCCGCGGTGAGCGTGCTCGTCGCCGCTTTCAACGAAGGGAAAGTGATCGCGCGCACGCTGCGCTCGGTGCTCGAAACGGACTACGCGGGCGGGATCGAAGTCATCGTCGTGGACGACGGATCGAAGGACGACACCGCCGCCGAAGCCACGCGCATTGCGGAGGCGGATGCGCGCGTGCGTGTGCTCGGGCAGAAGAACGCGGGCAAGTCCGCCGCGCTGCATCGCGCACTCGCCGCCGCGCGAAATGAAGTCATCGTTTTTCTCGACGCGGACACGCTCTTCGAGCGGACGACGATCCGGCGGCTCGTCGAGGAATTTGCCGATCCGCGCGTGGCCGCCGTCTCCGGCAATGCGCGCGTGGGCAATCGCGTGAACTTCGTCACGCGCTGCCAGGCGCTCGAATACATCTGCGGCTTCAACCTCGACCGCCGCGCCTACACGCAGTGGAACTGCGTGACCGTGGTGCCTGGCGCGATCAGCGCATTTCGCAGCGCGGACCTCGCGGAGGCGGGCGGCTTTTCGCCCGACACACTCGCCGAGGATACGGACCTCACGCTCACGCTGCACCGGCTCGGCCACCGCATCGCCTACGCGCCCGAGGCCATCGCGTGGACGGAGGCGCCCGAGACTTGGCGCGCGCTTGCGAAGCAGCGCGTGCGCTGGGCCTTCGGCACGATGCAATGCCTGTGGAAACATCGCGAGATCACGCTCAATCCGCGCTTCGGCGCGCTCGGACTTTTCGCGCTGCCGAGCATTTGGTTTTTCCACATCGTGCTCGTCGCGCTCACACCGCTCGCGGACCTCATTCTTGTCTGGTCGCTCGTGGCCGGCTACGCGGCAGCGCTGGGAAAATACTTCGCGGTTTTCCTGCTGCTCGATCTCGCCCTCGCGATGCTCGCCTGCGCGCTGGAGCGCGTGCCGCTGCGTCGCGCGCTGCTCATCGTGCCGATGCGTTTCGCGTACCGCTGGCTGCTCGCGTGGGTCGTGTGGAAATCGCTGCGCCGCGCACTCCGCGGCACGCGCGTCGGCTGGGGAAAACTCGAACGCACCGGCACCGCCACGACCACATGAAAACGCTCCACATCGTTGCTCTCGTTTTTCTTTCCGCGTGCAGTCGCCAGCCGCCAATCGGCTCTGCGCCTGCATCTCCGGGCCGCGTGCTCGCGCTGCCGGAGCGCGGGATTTACGCGGGCGCCTACATGGATTTCGGCGACCGCGAGGACACGGTGACGCTGGAAAAAATCGAAGCCTTCGAGCAACTCGCGGGCAAGCGCCACGCGATCGTTGCGTCGTCGTCGTACTGGGGTGAGCAGACTTTTCCCGACGCGAATGTGCGCCTCATCGCCCGCCACGGCGCGGTGCCGCTCATTTTCTGGTCGCCGTGGGATCGCCCGTACCTCGAAGGCCGCGGCCCGGATCGCTACTCGCTCACGAGCATCATCGCCGGCGAGCACGATGCCTACATCGACCGCTGGGCCGACGCCGCGCGCGACACCGGCGGACCGATCATCGTTTCCTTCGCCAACGAAATGAACGGCTCGTGGTTCCCGTGGAGCGGCGTGCATTACGGCGGCGAAACGATCGTGCCCGGCTCGGACCCACCGCGTCATCAAGGGCCGGAGACTTTCAAAAAAGCGTGGCGGCACATCGTGGATCGCGTGCGCGCGCGCGGCGCGAAGAACGTGCAATGGGTGCTGCACCTCATGGATTTCTCGATGCCGAACGAGAAGTGGAACCTCGCCGCGCAATACGATCCCGGCCCCGAATACGCGGACTGGCTCGGCTTCAGTCTCTACGGCGCGCAGTTCCCGAGCGACGAAGACTACCCCGATTTCTTTTCTTGCTTCGACTGGCCGTACACCGAGCTGACGCTCCTCGATCCCGCGCGACCGATCATGCTCTGCGAATGGGGCGTCGGGGAATTTCCGAAGAAAGGCGACAAGGGCGCATGGATTCGCGGCGCGTGGGAGACGATGCGCAATACCGCAAAATATCCGCGTCTGAAAGCCGCTGTCTTCTGGCACGAACGCTGGCAAAACAGCGCCGCCGAAGGCAACGCCGACGACGAAAACGCCGGCAAATACAGCGACCTCCGCGCAAACTCCTCGCCCAACGCCCTGCGCGCCTACCGCGAAGGCGTCGCCGACCCGTTCTTCCTCCCCGCGCCGCAATTCCAGCCGTGAGCGCGTGCCCGCAACTTACGCCGCAGCGTGCTGGCGTTGCTGGAAGCGTTGCCAGGCTTTCTCGGCGAGTTTCGGGTGTTCCCTGGCACCTTGCAGCAGACCCTCGATTCCGAGATCGCAATCGAGCGCGTCCCAATGCAGCGAGTAAGGACGAATCTCCATCGCGTTGCGCTCTTCCTCGGAAGCCAGCAGAAGAGTCGGGAAAAAATTGAGCGGCACCGTGAAGGTGGAGCCATCCGCCAATTCCACGGTCAATCGCGTTGCTTCGATGCGCGCGGCTTTAATCTCACGCAAGTAGTTGCTCATAGGTTTCGTTAATGATTCTCAGATGGGTTTCGATCATGCGCAAGATGTCGCTGGCCTCCGACTCCGCGAAGCCGCGGTTCCACGCGACTTCGATGCCGTTCTCGATCCATACTTTGCATTCCATCCGCTCCCGGAAGACATGCACATGGCGGCGCTCGCGGAGATCAAAGCTGTAAAAGCTGACGCGCCACGGGATGTTTGGGATTTTGACTCGGGGCATGTGCCGGCCTGTGGGGCAGCGGGCTCAGAGCGAAAATTCCGCCCTCACGCCGCCGCCGTCACGCTCGCGTTCGCGACCAGGAAATCCAGCACCTTGCCCGTGATGATTTCCTCGTTGATCTGATCGAGCCCGCCGCGTTTCTCCAGTTCCTTCAGCATCTTCTCGAAAGTCATCTCATACTTCTGCGCGAGCGACGCGACCCGCCCGAGGAGTTCTTCTTTCGTCGCCTTGATGCCCTCTTTCTCCGCCACGCGCAACAGCACGAACGTTCCCTTCAACCGCTCCCGCGCATTCTGCGAAGCCGCGCCGACGATCTGTTGCTGATTTTCCTTCAGCACTTCCTCCGTCACGCCGCGCTCCTGATTGTCCTTCACGATGTCGTTGAGAATGCGCTGCGTTTCATTGCGCACGAGATTTTGCGGAAGCTCGCATTCCACACTCGCGAGCAGTTGCTTCATCAATTGCGCGCGCTTGTCCGCGTCCACGCTCGCCGCTTTCTGGCGCGAGAGCTCGTCCTTCGCCGTCTCCTGCAATTCCGCGAGCGTCTTCCCCTCGATCACCGTATTGGCAAACGCATCGTCCAGCGCCGGCAGCACGCGCTCTTTGATCCCCTTCAAAGTCACCGCGTAATGAATCGTCGTCCCCGGCATTCCCTCGACCGGGAAATCCTGCGGCACCACGATGTCAAACTCTCGCACATCGCCCATCTTCGCGCCGGTGAGCTGCGCGCAGTAGCCGGGGAAAAACGCCTCGTCCGTCATCTTGATCCAAAAATCCTCGTTCGCCGTCAGCGGCTTGCCCGCCTTTGGGAAAAGCTCATGCACCGGCTTGCCGTCGATCGTCCCCGCATAATCCACCACGATGTAATCCTCCATCGCCGCCCCGCGCTCCGGCACATCGACAAAATCCGCCGCCTGCTCGCGCAAATTCTCGATCGACTCCGCGATCTCCGCGTCCGTCACGTCCGCCGATTTCAGCGCGACCGGCAGCCCCTTGTAATTCGGCAGATCGAATTGCGGCTGCGTCACCACCGTCGCCGTGAACGACATCTTCTTGTCGTCGCCGAGCACCACGTCCTCGACATTCTGCACGCCGAGCACGCGCAACTGATGCTGCTGGATCGCCTCGCGCGTGGAATCGTTCAGGAGCTTTTTCTCCACTTCCGCACGAATCTCCTTCTTGAATTTTTTCTCGATAATCCCGCGCGGCACCTTGCCGGGACGGTAGCCGGGAATCTTCGCGTATTTCCCAAAGTCATTGGTCACAGCCGTCCACGCTTCGGACACGCGCTCCGGTTCGATTTCGACTTTGAGGGTGGCGAGGCAGTGCGGCAGATTTTCGACGACGACGTTCATAGGGTTTGAGAAAAGGGCGGTGAACATAACCGGCGGTCGCGGCTTGCAAAGGAGGAATTTTGGCGCGGGTGGAATAACGTGAGCGCCGCTTTACCGCACCGCTTCCGCTCCCGAGCGCGAGAGCATCATCGGTCCGATCCAGCGCGTCGTGAATTCGCGCATCAGCGCATCGGAGTCGCGGGCGGGACGCGGCTGCAAGCCGTAGCGTTGCTCGTCCATGCCGTGGAAGGGCAGCGGCTCGACGGTCCAGCCTTCGGCGACGTGATAATCGGCGTCCTTGTCCCAGCCGGAGCAGTGGAGGAACAGGCTGCGCGTCCAGCCGGGCGGTTTCGGTGGCAGCTTGGCGGTGGAAAAATCGAGCGTGATTTCGTCGCCGCCGTTCAGCAGCGCGAGCGCGTCGTCGTGGAAATCGAGCAGGGGGCGCACGTCGCCGTATCGCGTACACCAGCCGCTCGGCGTGATGCGCCACGGCGCTTCGTGGCTCACGCGATCGTGATTCGGCGTGAGCGGCTGATTCGCGGGGAGCGCCTCGTATTCGCCGAAGCCGTGCCAGTGCAGATCGGCGCGCGAAGGCGAGAGCGTCACGGGTCGCGGCGTCGCGGCGTCGCGGGAAAAAAGCGCGATGCGATCCCAGTGAATCTCGAACGTAGTCGAGAGCCGCAGCCGTCGCGCACCGGGCGGAAGTTTGCCCGCGAGATCGACGAGGATCGTTTTCGTTTTTCCCGCGGGCGCGCCGACGACCACCTCGATCTTCTGCCATTTGCCATCGGCCATCTCCGCTTCGAGTTCTGGAAAGGGGAACGGCAAATTCGGATCGTGCGCCGCCGCGACATTCGCCATGCCGCCGCCGAAGCGCAGCCAGCCCGTGAGCGCGAGCACCGGCGCGGTCGCGTGATCGAGCGAGCCGAAATCGAGTTCGACGCTCCACGGCTCCGCGAGCCCGCGCAGTTGCGGCGCACGCAGCTTCACGGGCGAAACCATTTTTCCATCGGCCTCCTTCGCCGCATTCGTCACATCCGCCCCATCGCTGCGCCTGGCCGCCAGCAGCGCGCGCCGCTCAGAAAGCGTCACCAGTTCGGGAGCCGGAAACGGTTTTTCCGGCAGCA
>JAYVRQ010000570.1:0-3899 GCA_043776145.1 Chthoniobacteraceae bacterium | reverse complement strand
TCGGGCACCGTGACCAACGGTCCCAAAAGTTCCCATTCACGGTCAGTTACATCACTCGGATACGGTTCTTGGTTTGGCATCCCAAGCTTTCCAACCCTTTCCTCCAATTCGTACAAGTACTAAAATCTCTAGAAGATGGACTTTTTACACAGTCTCTCAGGGCCGCTCGTAGCGGATGGCGGCAATGCGCTCCATCACGCGCTCGCTGAGCCGCTGGTAAAGCTCCCGCCCTTCCCCTGCCAAATCGGTGTCCGTGAAGCGCATGGGTTCGCCGACGACGAGCGTGATCGGCTTGAAAAAATGGGGTCGCCCGCCGCGCGGGAACGCCTCGCGCGCGCCGAAGATGCGCATGGGCACGACGGGGCAGCGCGTTTTCGCGATGACGAGACCGATGCCGGGGAGCGCGGGGAGAAATTCCCCGTCGAGCGTGCGCGAGCCCTCGGGGAAAACGATCGTGCAATGGCCCGCTTTCACCAGCCGGATGACGGTCTTGAGCGCGCTCATGTCGGCGCGGTCCTGATTGACGGGGATGACGTTCATCTTGGGAAAAAGCGGGCCGAGGATGGGCCAGTCGAGCAGGGTCTTGCGCGCGAGATAATGAATTTCGCGGCGGCACGAGATGCCGGCAAGCGGCGGGTCGAGGTAACTCTCGTGATTCATCGCGATGAGCGCACCGCCCTCCTCGATGATGCGCTCGCGATGGACGGTCTTGAAGCGGAAACAGGTCTTCGCGATCAAGCGGGCGAGGGTTTTGTGAAAGGCGTAGCAGGCACCCATTCCCCGTGTTGTCTGTGACGCGATTGCCCGCGCCAAGTTATTTTGATGATTGAGCGGGAGCGGGCGCTCGCGCCATCGTGCGGACATGACCATCACCGACCACGAATCCGTCGATCTCGACACGCCGACTGGCCCGATGCGGACGCATATTTTTCGCCCCGTCGCTGAGGGGAAATATCCCGGCATCCTGCTCTACTCCGAGATTTTCCAAGTCACCGGGCCGATCCGCCGCACGGCGGCAATGCTGGCGGGGAATGGCTTCATCATCGCCGCGCCCGAAATTTATCACGAATACGAACCCGCCGGGACGGTGCTCGCCTACGACAGCGCGGGCGCGGATCGCGGCAATGCGCTCAAGACCACGAAGCCGCTCGACGCCTACGACGCCGACGCGCGCGCCGTTTTGCAATATCTCGCGACGCATCCCTCATCGACCGGAAAGCTAGGCTGCATGGGCATCTGCATCGGCGGGCACCTCGCCTTCCGCGCGGCGATGAATCCCGAAGTGCTCGCGACGACCTGCTTCTACGCGACCGACATTCACAAGCGCGGACTCGGCGCGGGCATGAACGACAACACGCTCGATCGCATGGCCGAGTTGCGCGGGGAAATGCTGATGATCTGGGGCCGGCAGGATCCGCATGTGCCGCTCGAAGGGCGCGTGAAAATACACGCCGCGATGGAAGCGGCGGGCGTGTTTTTCCAATGGCACGAAGTTAACGGCGCGCACGCCTTCCTCCGCGACGAAGGCCCGCGCTACAATCCCGTGCTCGCGCAACAGTGCCTCGCGCTGGCGTTGGAAATGTTCAAGCGCCGGCTGGGCGAGGGCGACGCAATGGCGGCGAAAATCGCCGGTTCTGGCGAGACGCGGCACTGAGGAAAGTGGGGCCGGCGGGACTCGAACCCGCAACCAAGCGATTATGAGTCGCCTGCTCTGACCGTTGAGCTACAGCCCCGCGTGGGGAAAATTAAGTGCTCCAACTTCGGCGCGTTACCAAGTCAAATCGCCGCATGAAAACCGCTCTCCTCGCCGATGCCACCTGCCTCGAACATGACACTGGCCACGGGCACCCGGAATCGTCGCGCCGTTTCGATGCCGTGCTCCACGCGCTGGAAGCCGCGGGGTTGCGCGAAAAGATGCTGCCGCTCGAGCCGCGCGCGGTGACGCGCGAGGATTTGCTGCTCGCACACACGCCGAAATATGTGGCGCTCGCCGAAGAGGAAATCCTCGGCGGCGCGGCGCAGCTCAGCACGGGAGACACGATGGTCTCGCGTCACTCGTGGGAAGCCGCGATGGCGGCAGTCGGGAGCGGCCTCGCGGCGGTGGATGCGGTGATGGCGGAAAAAGCCGCGCGCGCCTTTTGCGTCGTGCGCCCGCCGGGACATCACGCGCGGGAGGATCAGGGCATGGGCTTCTGCGTCTTCAACAACATCGCCCTCGCCGCGCGCCACGCGCAGCGCCGGCACGACATCGGACGTGTGCTCATCGTGGATTGGGACGTGCATCACGGCAACGGCACGCAGGATATTTTCTACGAAGACGGCAGCGTGTTCTTCTTCAGCACGCATCAATCCCCGTGGTATCCCGGCACCGGACGCGCCGACGAAACCGGCTGCGGCGCGGGCAAGGGAACCACCCTGAATTGCCCGCTCCACGCCTTCTCCGGGCGCGCGGAAATCTTCGCGTGCTTCGAGGAAAAGCTGCTGCCAGCGATGGAAAAATTCCGCCCCGAATTTGTGCTCATCTCCGCCGGCTTCGACTCGCGCATGGAAGATCCGCTCGGCCATTTCCTACTCACCGACGAAGACTTCGCCGACCTCACGCGCATGGTTTTGAAAATGGCGAAGCAGCACGCGGAAGGGCGCGTGGTGTCGCTGCTGGAGGGCGGATACAACCTGCGCGGCCTCGCCTCCGCCGCGACGGCGCATGTCGCCGCGCTGGTGAATTGTGACTGACGCGGATGTCGCGCCGACAGCGAGCCGCATCCGATCTTAATCCAGCGGCGTCGCCACCTTGATCTCGACTTCGTACTCCGGCGCGAATTTGTCGCGCACGCGTGCGGCGAAGGCGTCGAATGCTTCTTTTTGCAAACCGGCCTCGCCCGCTTTTTGGCGCGCGAGCACGGGGAGCGCGCGGAGTTCGCTTTCGAGTTCGGCGGGGCTGATTTTGTTCCAGAGGCCGTTTTCAAAAACCGTCACCTCGATGTCCTTGGAATCCACGCTCAGGATTTTCGGCGACGGCATCCGCGTCTCGATCCGCCGCCCGTCCACACGCACCAAAAAGGGCTGCGTCAGATCGAACCCCGCGCGCACTTGATACGTCCCGCGCAGGCGGATTCGCTTCCTGCTCCCGAGCCATTCGTGCTCCATCTCCCGCTCCACCTGCGTCTCGCGCGAGACGACGACGAGTTCGAGCACCGACTTCGTCTGCTCGAAAAACACGCGGTCGCGGATGGTGATCTTCGGCTGCAAATGTCCGAGTTCCGCAAAGGCCTTGCTCACCTGCGCCGCCGTCCGTTCCGGCCACGTTTCGATGCGATGAAAAATCCACGCACTCAATCCCGCGAGGATCGCCACAATGAGGACGAGCGCGGCCTTCCAACTGAATCGCGACGGTGGCCGGAGGATGTCACCCATCACGTCTGCGCGATTTGTTTCTTGATGGCTTTGAGCTGCTCGAACTCGGGGCGCTGCGTGTAGTACTTATCCAATGGGTAGCAGCCGCTGATGATGCCGTTGCGCGGCGCGGTGGTGCATTCGCTGAAAGTCCGGCAGACGAATTTTTTCTCCAGCGGACGCCCGGCGATCGCGTCGGCGAGCATCGCGGGATACGACAGCACCATGCGCCCGATGCCCACGACATCGACCCAGCCCTCGCGCAGCGCGGCCTGCGCCACGAGCGGGAGATGTTCCTGCAAATAAGTATAGCCCGTGCCCACCACGAGCATCCCGGCGGGAGCGTGCGCCTTCACCTCGCGGGCGACCTGCATCTGCCGCGCGACATCCACCAGCGGATCGCCCGCGGGCTGATACCCATCGCTCGGAGGAAAGGCCGCGGGTCGCTGAATGTGCGGCGTGTAATAAGGCGAGCCGGCGGAGGCATTCAGCACCTTCACACCCAG
>JAYVRQ010000569.1:0-3900 GCA_043776145.1 Chthoniobacteraceae bacterium | reverse complement strand
GCGGGCTGCGCGCCGTTCTCGACGGCAAGCTGGCGCTCGGCCTCGACCCAGTCGGAATGCGAATCGCCATGCACGCCGAGGCGATGGCGTTTTTCCGCGATGAAATAGGCGCGGAGTGCGACATCATCCTGCGTGTAGGCCGGAGCCTTTTTGGTCTTCGGTGCGGCGGCTTTCTTGGCCGCCGGTTTTTTCGCTTTCGCAGCGGGCGCGGTCTTCTTGGTGGTGGTTTTAGTTGGCATAATCTTCGTTCAGTGGAGATGTGCCTGGGTTTGCCGCCGAAGCATTGAGGAACTTTCCGGTCTTGTATTCGCCGCGATCGGAGTGCGGAAGTTTTTTCTGCGAATCCGGCGTTATTTGTCTTCGGGATTCAGAAATTTGAACGCCAGCCCCGCGACGAGACCGCCCGCGAGATCGGCAACGATGTGAATCCAAATGTTCGAGAAACTTTGCAGCTTCATCACCGCCGCACCCACTGCGACCGCGGGATTGAAGGCGCCGCCGGAAATGCCGCCGACCGCAAATGCGCCGGTGAGCACAGTGAAGCCGATGGCGAGGCCGTAGAAGGAATTGCCCGAGGTGCCTTTCGCAGTCGCGGAATTCACGACGACGTAGGCCAGCGCGAAGGTGTAAAGAAACTCCGCGACAAGCGCCGCGGGGACATTCGTGATTTCCATCGGAGTGCCGCTTTTTCCCACGAGAAAGGTCGCGGTCAGCGCTGCGGCGATGCCAGCCGCGACCTGTGCGACCCAATAGGGAATGACATCCTTCGCATCGCACCGTCCGCGAATGAAGACGGCGAGGGTCACGGCGGGATTGAAATGCGCGCCAGAAACATGGCCGCCGGCGAAAATCATCACCATCAACGCCGCGCCGATGGCCAGCGGCGGAATGACGCCCGCCGCGCCGGGAATGACGGTGCAGCCGATGGTGAGCACGAGGAAGAACGTTCCGATGAATTCCGCGATGTATTTGCGCATGGATTGGTTAGGTTTGGTTTTTGGTTGGTTGAAAAATCACACCGCCTGGTCGCCCGTCTCGGAAGTCCGAATCCGCACCGCCTCCTCGACTGGAAGCACAAAAATCTTGCCGTCGCCGATCTTCCCTGTTTTCGCCGCCGCGACGATGGCCGCGATGGCCCCGTCGATCTGCGCATCGGGTAGCACGATCTCCAGCTTGATCTTCGGCAAAAAGTCCACCGTGTACTCGCTGCCGCGATAAATTTCCGTGTGCCCCTTCTGCCGTCCGAAGCCCTTTACTTCACTCGCGGTCATTCCCGCGACCCCAATCTCGGAGAGCGCCTGCTTCACTTGTTCGACCTTGAAGGGTTTGATGATGGCTTCGATTTTTTTCATGGGAAAGATGTGTCGGGAGAATTGCGGCGGTGAAAGTGCCCGGCGTAATTTGCGATGTCCAGCAATCTTGAAAAAAGCGGGATGTTTTCTCCGCCCTGCGGAGCAAACGCCGCTTCAACCGACGACAACCCGCACGCATCGCCCGCCAAAATCCGACCCGCCGATCAGGCGTCCGGCTTGGTCTTGCGCAGCCCGATGACCTTGTCCCCGGTCTTGAACTGACCGCGCTTTTTCAGGAGTTCGACCCGCTCGAAACGTTTCAAAACGTTGCGCTTTGCGGCAATGGTGCTGACGCCTTTGAGGCTGCGATGCTGTGACATAAAAAGGATGCTCTGGTTGTGAAAGGGCGCGCACTATACGGATCGAGAGTTGACTGGCAACGCCCATTTTCAATAACAAATAAATCGCCCCGCGATAACACAACCGTAACATGCGGGTGCAATGTTCCCCGCAAGAAATTCGGTTGTCATACCGCAGGCCGCCGATAATTTCCCAAGACCAAAATCAATCCATGAATAACACCTCCCGACTCCACACCAACGACCACGGCTTCACGCTCATCGAACTGCTCACGGTCATCGCGATCATCGCCATCCTGATGGGCCTCCTCCTCCCCGCCCTCAACACCGCCAAAGACGCCGCGAAAAAAACCGAGGCGAAAAATGCCTGCACCGGCATCGTCGCGGCAGTGAAGCAATACCAGGCGGAATACGGAAAATATCCGCCGATCGAAGGCAGGGCCAGCGGCGGCGGCACACCGGACCCGAGCCTCGACACCATTATTGGCGACAAGGATTTGATTAAGGATGCCAAAGCGAACAACAACTATCTTTTTAACACGCTGCGTGCGATCGCCGAGGAAAAGACGAACAACAATCACAAAAACAATCCGCGCAAGATTGTCTTCCTCGAAGGCAAGGCCGTGTCCGACGCGACTTCGCCCCGTTCCGGCTTTCTGGAAAAGGGGGGTGATGAGGATCTCAAAGGCTGCTATTTTGATCCGTGGGGCAAGCAGTACAACGTCATTATCGACACCAATTACGACAACTTTATTACCGTCGATCAGGTGTATGACAAAGACAAGGAGTGGGCAGGTGATGGCCGTCCGCATGTCGGCGTTGGGGCATTCTCGGCAGGTAAGAACAACGTGATCGGCGGTGACAAGAAGGATAAATTGGTTGGACAATATCGCGATGGACAAAAAGTGTCCGACGATGTTGTTTCCTGGCAGTAAATCGCGCTGACATGCGGGTGTAGTTCAATGGTAGAACGGCAGCTTCCCAAGCTGCATACGGGGGTTCGATTCCCCTCACCCGCTCCCACCCTGATAATCAGAGACTTGCGACGAAATGAGGCTGGAAAAGGCGATTGTCAGAACAAAAGTCAGAACATGTCCGCCGATTTCAGGGGCGTTTTTCGATGTTCGCCGATGTCTTGCGCACACAGTTGACGGGCTGGCACGTCCGGTGCATTCTCGGGTTACATGATCGCAGTTGCCGATGCCGTGGCGAAGATGCAGACCCTTTCGGACGAACGGGCCGCGCGCGTCGTTTCGATGATCGAAGACTTGGCGGAATTGGAAGCGCGCGAAAATGCGGAAGACCTCGCCGCTGCGCGCGAAGCTCTCACGGAATACGGGAAGACCGGCGAGGCGATCACACTCGACGAATTGGACAAGCGGCTTGGTCTGTGAGTTACCGCGTCATCGTCGCGCCCGCGCCGACGAAATTTCTCGAACGGCTGCGCGATGAATCTTTGAAGCGCCGCATCGCCAAGGCGCTGCGCGTGCTCGAAAACGATTCGCGCCCGCCGGGGAGCGTGAAGTTGCAAAGCGAGGGCGAGCTTTACCGTGTGCGTGTCGGGGATTATCGCATCGTCTATCAGATTCAAGACGCGGTGCTCGTGGTGCTCGTGGTGCAAATCGGGCACCGCCGGGAAATCTATCGGCAGTAGTCAGCGCACCGGCGCGGAATTCCGGCGCTCGCTGGCGTCGCTTTCGGAAAGGCTCGCGCTCGCCGTCGGATTTCGCTGCCACCTTCTCGCTGTGCGATGCGATTGCCACAGACTGATTGCAAATGATTGCACGAACCTCTATCAAAGGTCCAAAGCGTTCTCCCTCCATGAAGATATTCCTCCCTCTGCTCTCCTCCATTCCGAGCCTCTGCGTTTTTGCTTTGGCGTCCGCCAGTGGTGCCACCTTCGTTCCCGGCGATGTCTTTTCGCTCGCCGGTAATGCGCCTCAATCGTACCCGGTAATCAACATCACTGGCGGTGGAGATTTCTCGGGCTCGCCGGGGCTCGCCGTCATCGTTGGAGCGCAGGCAACTCAGATGGCGTGGAGCGCCGATCTCACAACGCTCTACGTCACAAAGTATATGACAGTCCCGAATGGCGCTAAGATAAGGTCGGTTTGGGATGTAAATAGCTGGGTTGACGAAGTGAGGGAGGTTAGGTGTGGAGACTCAAGAGGTTGTTCATGTGGAGATGGAGTCTGGAGACGGGAACTCTGAGTTTGAGGGCGTGGTGAGGGCGATGCCAGTTATAGTTG
>JAYVRQ010000568.1:0-3919 GCA_043776145.1 Chthoniobacteraceae bacterium | reverse complement strand
GAGGTCCGGCTCCGCATTCGGCGAATCCAGCGAGTCCGCGTACCGCGCCTGCCGGAGCGTGGCGATGTGGTCGATGTTGACGCCGAGGGTCATGCCGCCGGGTCAGTGCTTAAAATGCCGGACGCCCGTGCAAACCATCGTCATCCCGCGCTCATTCGCGGCGGCGATTACTTCGGGGTCTTTCACGGAGCCGCCGGGCTGGATCGCGCTCGTCGCACCTGCGTCGGCGGCGGCGATGAGGCCGTCGGGGAAAGGGAAGAACGCATCGCTGCCGATCGCGCTGCCTTTGAGCGAAAGGCCCGCGTCCTTCGCCTTCCAGATGGCGATGCGCGAGGAATCCACGCGCGACATTTGCCCCGCGCCGATGCCGAGTGTGCGGTCCTTTGCGGCGTACACGATCGCGTTGGATTTCACATGCTTCACGACGCGCCATGCGAAAAGCATTGCGGCCAGTTCATCGGCGGTGGGCTGGCGCGTGGTCACGACTTTGTCTTCGAGATTTGTCTCCGGCGCATTGTCGCGGCTTTGCACGAGCGCGCCGCCCGCGACCGAGCGGATGAGCAGGTCGTCCTCTTCCGAAGTGGGCAGGGGACGCTCCAGCTTTTTCATCAGGCGCAGATTCTTTTTCTTTTGCAGCAGCGCGCGCGCGTCGGCGTCGAAATCCGGCGCGATGATGACTTCGGAAAAAATCTCCGAGATTGCGCGGGCCAGCGATTCAGTAAGCGGGCGATTGCAAATGATGATGCCGCCGAACGGTGCCTGCTTGTCCGTCGCGAACGCCTTGTCCCACGCCCCGCGCAAGTCCGCATCGCTGCCGACGCCGCACGGATTCGTGTGCTTGAGAATCGCGACCGTCGGTTCGGTGAATTCCTCGATCAGTTCCGCTGCGGCGCTGATATCGAGAATGTTGTTGTACGACAATTCCTTCCCGTGCAGCTTTTGAAAATGCTCATCGAACTTCCCATACAGCGCCGCCGTCTGGTGCGGATTCTCGCCGTAGCGCAGCCGCGCCACCACCGGCATCGAGATGGAAAACGACGACGTGGACTCCTGCTCCTTGTTCAAATAGTTCGCGATGGCCGCATCGTATTTCGTCGTGGTGACGAAGACCTTGATCCCCAGCCGCTCGCGCAATTTCAGCGTCGTCCCGCCTTCGTTCGCCTGCATGTTTTCCAGCACATCCGCGTAGTCCGCCGGATCGACCACGACCGTCACGGAGCGGTGATTTTTCGCCGCGCTCCGCAGCATCGAAGGCCCGCCGATGTCGATCTGCTCGATGGCTTCTTCGAGCGTCGTCCCGGCTTTCGCGATCGTTTTTTCAAACGGGTAAAGATTCACGACGACGAGGTCGATCGGCTGGATGCCATGCTTCTCCGCCTGCGCGACGTGATCGGGATTCTCCCGCACGAAGAGCAATCCGCCGTGGACTTTCGGATGCAGCGTCTTCACGCGGCCATCGAGCATTTCGGGAAATCCGGTGAACTCGGAAATCTCGATGTGCTTCACCTTCTGCTTCGCCAGCAGCGCCGCCGTGCCGCCGGTTGAGACGATTTCGACGCCGAGTTTCACGAGTTCGCGCGCGAACGCGACGATACCTTCTTTGTCCGACACCGAGATCAAGGCGCGCTGAATTTTCATGTGAGCGGCAGACGCTAGGACACGCGCGGCTGGCGGGTCAACAGCACCGTCGGAACCGGACCTTCACTTCTTTTTCTCCACCAGCGCGTAGGCCGAGTGATTGTGGATGCTCTCGAAATTTTCCGCCTCGACGCGGTACCACGCGATGCGCGGATCGCGATCTGCCCGCGCGGCGACGGCGCGCACGAGATCCTCCACGAAAACCGGATTCGCATACGCGCGTTCGGTCACGGCTTTTTCGTCGGGGCGTTTGAGCAGGCTGTAGAGTTCGCTCGAGGCGCAATCCTCGACGAGCCGCACGAGTTCCTCGATCCAGACGGGCGTGGTGCTGCGCACGGCGAAGGTCACGAGCCCGCGCTGATTGTGCGCGCCCGCCTCGCTGATCGCCTTCGAGCACGGGCACAGCGTCGTCACCGGCACGAGCACCGTGACCACGAAATCGACCGCGCCATTTTCCATCGTCGCGGAAAAGCGCACGCCGTAATCCATCAGCCCGACCGCGCCGGAGACGGGCGCGCGTTTTTCCATGAAATAGGGAAAGTCGAACTCGACGTGCGCCTTCGCGGAATCGAGCCGCGCGACGAGTTCGCGGAGGATCGTGTGGATGTTATCGACGTGCAGTTCGGGGCCGAATTCGTTGAGCACCTCGACGAAGCGGCTCATGTGCGTGCCCTTGAAATGATGCGGCAGATCGACCGTCAGCGTCGCCGTCGCGATCGTGTGCTGGATGGCGTGCGCCTTGTCGCGCACCTGCATCGGGTAGCGCAGACCCTTCACGCCCACGCGGTCGATGGGGATGCGGCGCGAGTCGCTTTGCGATTGCGTGTCGGTGAGATTGGAAAGCGGGGCGGATTCCATGAGCGCGCAGTGCATAGCACAAAAACGAACGCCGCGAATATTTCGATGTTCGATGTTCGATGTTCGATGTTCGATGTTCACGCTCCACATGCGCGAATACCACGACCTGCTCCGCCTCGTCCTCGATCACGGCAAATTCAAACCCGACCGCACGGGCACGGGCACCTACTCGGTCTTCGGCGCGCAGGCACGGTTCGATCTCACGCGCGGCTTTCCCGTGCTCACGACGAAGAAGCTGCATCTGCGCTCGATCATCCACGAGTTGCTGTGGTTCCTGCGCGGCGAGACGAACGTGAACTATCTGCGCGAAAACGGCGTGACGATTTGGGACGAGTGGGCCGACGCGGAGGGAAATCTCGGGCGTGTGTACGGCGCGCAGTGGTGCGACTGGCGGACGGCGGACGGGCGCTCGATTCATCAGATCAACGCGGTGATTTCGCAGATCAAAAAGAACCCCGACTCGCGCCGGCACATCGTCACTGCGTGGAATCCCGGCGAGGTCGAGGGGATGGCCCTGCCGCCGTGCCATGCGCTGTTTCAATTTTACGTCCACGACGGCGCGCTGAGCTGCCAGCTTTACCAGCGCAGCGCCGATCTTTTCCTCGGCGTGCCTTTCAACATCGCGAGCTACGCGCTGCTCACGCACATGGTCGCGCAAGTCTGCGGGCTGCGCGCGGACACGTTCGTCCACACCTTCGGCGACCTGCATCTCTACGCGAATCACCTCGAACAAGCGCGCCTGCAACTCACCCGCGAACCGCGCGCGCTGCCGATGATCAAACTGAATCCCGCCGTGCGCGACATTCACGATTTCCGCTACGAGGATCTCACGCTGGAAGGCTACGACCCGCATCCCGCGATCAAGGCTCCGATTGCGGTCTGATGAAAGCGATTGCCGCAATGTCACTGAACCGCGTGATCGGACGCGGCGGCGCGATCCCGTGGCATTTGCCGGAGGATTTCCAATGGTTCAAACGCACCACGCTCGGCCAGACCGTGCTGATGGGTCGGAAAACTTTCGCGTCGCTCGGCAAGCCGCTACCGGGCCGCACGAACGTCGTGGTGACGCGCGGCCCCGACATTCCCGGAGTCGAAATCGTGCGCGATCTCGCCGCGCTGGATCCCGCGAACTGGCCCGGCGAAATCTTCGTCATCGGCGGCGCGGAGATTTACGCGCAAACGCTGTCGCGCTGCACCGACTTGTATCTCAGCGTCGTGTTCCGCGAGGTGGAAGGGGATGCGTTTTTTCCGGCGTTCGAGGAGGAGTTCGATCAGGTCGATGTCGCGCTGCGCACGGCAGAATTCGAGGTTCGCCATTACCGGCGGCGCGGCTAGCTTTCGCGCCATGCAAGTCATCGCCCTGCTCAGTTCCGCGCTCGCCCTTTTCGACGCCGCGCCGGCTGCGAAGCCGAATCCCGAATTC
>JAYVRQ010000567.1:0-13954 GCA_043776145.1 Chthoniobacteraceae bacterium | reverse complement strand
CGATCGCCGCGACGACTTTTTTGTTCACGGTCGCATCCGTCTCCCCGAAAAGCGTGCGCCGCTCGCTGTGGCCGAGCACGACGAAGCGCACGAATAATTCGCGCAGCATGTGCGCGCTGATTTCGCCGGTGAACGCGCCGGGTTTTTCCCAGTGCATGTTTTGCGCGCCGACCTTCACGTTCTGCACTTCGCTGAGCCGCTCCGAGACGCGGGCGAGCGCGGTGAATGGAGGGACGAGCACGACATCGGCGCGCTTTTCGTCGCCGAGTTCGAGCAGAAAGGTGGTGAGGAAAGAGTCCGCCTCGCCGACGGTCATGTTCATCTTCCAGTTGGCGGCAATGATTTTTTTACGCATGGGAATGTTTTATTTGTCGTTGAGTGCGGCGACGCCGGGAAGCGTTTTTCCTTCGAGCAATTCGAGCGACGCGCCGCCGCCGGTGGAGGCGTGAGTCACTTGGTCGATGACGCCGAATTTCTTCGCCGCCGTCGCCGTGTCCCCGCCGCCCACGACGCTGATCGCGCCGCCCGCGGTTGCTGCGGCAATCGCTTCCGCCATCGCCTTGCTGCTGCCCGCGAAAGCGTCGAACTCGAACACCCCCGGAGGCCCGTTCCAGATGATCGTTTTCGCGCGGGCGATGACTTCCGCAAAAAGCGCGCGGCTCACGGGACCGCCGTCCATGCCTTCCCATCCGGTGGGGATACCTTCCTTGTCCGTGGCGGATTTCGTGTTTGCATCAGGCGCAAATTTGTCACCGCAGATGAAATCCACGGGCAGATGAATCTTCACGCCCTTCGCGGCGGCCTTGTCGAAAAGTTCCTTCGCGATCTCCGCTCCTTTCGCGTCGAAGAGGCTGTTCCCGATCTCCATTCCCTCCAGCACTTTCTTAAACGTGAACGCCATGCCGCCGCCGATGATGATCTCATTGGCCTTGTCGAGCAGGTTGTTAATGAGCGGGATTTTGTCCGCGATTTTCGCGCCGCCCAAAATGGCGAGCAGCGGACGCGCCGGGTTGTCGAGCACGGCGGCGAAGGCTTCGAGTTCCTTCTGCATCAGGAACCCCGCCGCCTTCACCGGCAAGTCCACGCCAACGACCGACGAGTGCGCGCGATGCGCGGTCCCGAACGCATCGTTCACATACACATCGCCGAGCTTCGTGAGGCTCGCGCGAAACGCGGCGACCTTCGCGGGATCGGCGGATTCCTTCGTCCCATCCTCGCGCTTCACCTTGCCCTCCTCCTCGATGTGAAAGCGCAAATTTTCCAACAGGATGACCTCGCCCGGCTTCAGCGCCGCGCACGCCGCCTCGACTTCCGCGCCGACGCAATCGCTCAAAAATTTCACCGGCCTGCCGAGCAGTTCGGCGAGTTTTTCCGCGACCGGCTTGAGCGAGAGCGTCTCAACGCGCTGCCCGTCCGGCCGGCCGAGATGGCTCGCCAGCACGAGCGAGCCGCCCTTTTCCAAAATGAACCGGATGGTCGGCAGCGCCGCGGCGATGCGCGCGGTGTTGGTGATCGCGCCGGTGGTTTTGTCCTGCGGGACGTTGAAATCGACGCGCACAAAGACGCGCTTACCGGCGACAGCGATGTCGCGAAGAGAAAGTTTTGGCATGGTGAAAAAAATTGAGGCGCAGATGAATCATCGCCGCGCCGGAAAAGACAAGCTCTTTGGATTTCGCGGGCTTCGGCACGGGCTAAGCCGCGTCGGATTCACGGATTCAGGGACGGTAGATGAATTTCTTCCAGACAACATTTCCGCTGCTCGCGAGCATCCTTTTCACCACAGCTCTTTACGCCGAGCAGACCGGCCCGCCGCGTCGCGTGACGCGAAGGGTGCCGTCGTCTGGGAATACGAGGTGCCGCTTTTCGGCAAGGAGCGCAAAGGAGGGCACGGGCCGGAGGCATTCGGCAATTCGCTCTTCAGCGCGATGCGTTTGCCGAATGGCAACACGCTCATCGGCGGCGGCAACGGGCACTGCGTTCTCGAAGTCACGCCCGCGAAAGAGATCGTATGGAAGATCGAGCAGAACGATCTGCCGGGGATCACGCTCGCGTGGGTCACGCGCGTCGAGCGGCTGGCGAATGGGAACACGCTCATCGGCAACTGCCACGCGGGGCCGGAGCAGCCGCAGTTCGTCGAGGTGACGCCGGAGAAGAAAGTCGTGTGGACGTTCAAGGACTTCACGAATTTCGGAAACTCGATGCCGGTGCAGGCGGTGCTCGGCGCGAAGTAAATCATGTCGCGGTCGCGCGCCATCGCCATCGGAGTCTGCGTGATCGCGCTCGCGTGCGGCGCGGGCGCGGACTGATGGCGTTGCGTTCTTCGAGACGAAGGTGCGACCGCTGCTCGCGGATCATTGTTTTTCCTGCCACGGTGCGGAGAAGCAGAAAGGGGAGCTGCGGCTCGATTCGCCAGCGGCAATTCGCAAGGGCGGTGAAAGCGGTGAAGTAATCGTGGCCGGTGATGTGGAGAAAAGCCGGCTCATCGTCGCGGTCGGTTATCAGGAACGGCTACGAGCGCGACGGCGAGAGGCGGCGCGCGTGGTGCTACCGCGATTACGTCATCAAGGCGTTCAACGACGGCGGGCTGCCGTTGGTCCGGGCGTTGTGCGACATCAAGCCGCCGGTCGCCGTCATCGTGCTCACAATGCAAAGCGAGGAGAGCACCTTCAACGCGGCGATGGATGCCGGCGCGCAAGGTTACATCCTCAAGGAAAACGCCGCGGAGGATGCGGTGCTCGGCTTGAAGACCGTCGCGGGCGGCGGCGTTTACCTCAGTCCCTCAATTGCCGGTTATCTCTTGAAGTGCACGCGACGCGCCTTGGCATTGGGCGAGCAAAAGGCCGGGCTGAATTCCCTGACGCCCACCGAGCGGCAAGTGCTGCGCCTCGTCGCGGAGAACAAGACGAACAAGGAAATCGGCGCGGAACTCTGCATGAGTCATCGCACCGTGGAAACTCGCTCTACCGGAAAGCTCATTGCTTCGCCTCGCGCATTTGCACGGACGACGCGGCCAGTTTGTCGAGGATGGGCACGCCGTCTTCGCCGAGGCGTCCGAAGCTGAGGACGCCGGTGGGGCATTGCTGCACGCATGCGGAACAGCGCACGCATTCGGGGTCTTCCATCGGCATTCCTTTGTTAGCGAAGTTCATCACGTCGATGCCCTGATGGCAGACGCTGGTGCAGACGTTGCATGAGATGCACTTTTTCTTTTCCGAAAAAATCCGGTAGCTCGAGAAGCGCGCGTAGATGTGCATGAGCGCGGCGAGCGGACACGCGAAGCGGCACCACACGCGCCCGCTGAACCAGAAGTATGCGGCGACACCCATGACTCCGGCGAGCCAGAGATCGACGAGGTAGGCATAGTTAAAAATGGTCCAGCCATTGAGCAGGCCGTAGTAGATGCCATTTGCGAAGCCGAGACCGACCCAGCCGAGGATGCGCAGGACGAGCAGGAACATGGCGATGCCGAGGATGATTTGGCCGGTCATGTTCCAGCGGTTCGCGCGCGGGCCGTGCGGCATTTTCTGGCGATGGGTGTCGCCGAGCGTTTCGGCAAGCGCGCCGCAGGAACAGATCCATCCGCAATACGCGCCCTTACCCCAGCGCCAGACGATGAGCGGGATGATGACGAAAGTTTGCACCAAGCCGAGAATGAGCCAGCCAGCGGTGGGATGATCGTTGAAGAGATTCCAGATGAAAAGCGGCCACGCGAGGACGAAGCCAAACGCGCGCCAGTATTCGCGTTCGGGGCTATAGCTCGGGATGGGGAAAAATTGGTCGGCGAACCATTTGCCGAAGCCTTGATCGTATGCGCCATTCGCGCCGAGCCAGGGCAGGATGACATAGGGCAAAAGGAAGAGCGGCAGAACTTGGAACGCCATGAGTGAAAGCGTCTGCAACTTCACGTAAGGCGTGCGCCGCCGGGCGATGCGCCGGATGCCAAAGACGACGATGAGCGCGCAGTAAACGAACGAGTAGTAGAAGCTGGATTGCTTCGCGGCGTTCGTGATCGCGCCGAGCAGAGTCTTCGGATCGCGCGCGGCTTCGCTGAGGCTGCCGAGCTGCGAGGCTGCGTTTTCGGCAAAGTTTTTCCCGATCTCACCAAGCGGTCCCTTGTGCGCTTTCCAGTGGTAAAGCCACACGCAAAAAATCGCGAAGAGCACGAAGCTGATCCACGTCTTCGGCGTCCATTCGCCGCGGATCGCGATGCCGCTGCGGCGGAAAAAATCGAGCGGAGCCTCGCGTCCGAGCATGGTGAAGACGACGTCGTTCGGCACGTTCACCTGCTGGCCGTCGGCGGCGCGCAGGGTGGCGGCTTCTTCGGTGATGCTTTCGACGGTCGAGCCGAGCATCAGTTTCACCGAGCCGGTCGGTGTCGCGCTTTGCATCGCGGGTGTGAGCGCGGTGGTGACGCGCTCGCTGGTGGGGCGCTCGATTTGCACGGGATGATCCGCGTTCGCTTCGAGCGCGTGGAGCTTCTCGATATTGTCCGGCTTCGGTCGCGAGAATTCTTTTTTCCGGTAGCTCAGCGCGACGTGCGCGCCGCACGCCCCGAGCGCGATGGCCGTCTCCAGCGCGGTGTCGCCCCCGCCGACCACGAGCACATTTTTGCCGGAGAATTCCTTCGGGTCGTGCAGCCGGTTGTACACTTTCGGCAGGTCTTCGCCGGGGCAGCCGAGCTTGCGGAAATTTCCACTGCGTCCGATGGCGACGATGACGCGGCGCGCTTTCGTGGTCGTCTTGTCCGCGTGATGCAGCGTGATTTCATCGCCCGTTTTTTCCAGCCGCTCGATGCGCGCCGCGACCGGCTCGATCCCCGCCGCGCGCCGCTGCGCTTCCATTTCATCGAGCAGCGCCTCTTTCACCTGCGCGTGAAATTGCAGATCGCCCGCCGGGGTCATCTCGGTCGGGTAGGTGTAGATCGGTTTGCCTTTTGGAAAATTCGCGACGGTCGAAAAAATCTGCGTCGCTTCGTAGAGCACGAAGTTCAGCCCCGCCTTTTTCGCCTCCATCGCCGCCGCGATGCCGGAGACGCCCGCGCCGATGATGGCGAGGTCGGGGCATTGGCTATTGGCCGATTGCCGATTGCCAATTTCCGCAACGATTTCCCGCACCGCACGCGCGCCGGTGTCAGCGGAAAATTTCAGCAGCGGGATGCCCGTCAGATCGCCGACGATGCGAATGCCGGGGACGTGCGTGCGTCCGCGTTCATCGCACTCGGGCAGCTTCTCGACCGTGCCCGCGGGCCAGCGCGTGTGGAGCCATTGCGAGTAGCGCGAATAAAGTGAAGGCATAAACGGAATATCGCTTTCGCTGAGTCGCGCTGGCGAGCGCGGACCTTACGGATTTGGGAGAATTTCGCCGAGCACCAGTGGCGCGGCGGCATCCTGCGCGGCGGCGAAAACGGGGAGCAATGCGCGCAGCCTTCCCTCGTCTATTCCAGTCGCGAGCATGTGAACGTCCCCGCCGCTGCTCCAGCTCGCGAGATTCCAATTCCGCAGCCGCGAGAACGCGGGATTTTTATCCGGCGGCGGGATGCGCAGTCCCTTGCGCGGCGTGGTGAAAAGATGCGCCGCCTCGTGATTCCCGAGGTCGAAGCAGATGAGCGAAATGTTGCGTCCGTCGGAGTCGATGTTCTTGCAGCCAAGGCTCGGATGCGCCGCGAGTGCGGGCGGCAGCGCGGCGGGGATCGGCGCCTCGCGCTCGCGCAGCCAGTCCATGAGATGCGGGGGCCGCGGGTCTGCGAGGTCGAAATTCGCCTTTTCACTCACGATGTCATCGAGCACCGCGAGGGAATGCGTCTGCCATCCGTCCAGCTCCGCTGCCTTCCGCTGCCACAGCGCGCCGAGCGACGCGAGGATCGCGAGCGCCGCCGCCATCGCCCACACGCGCGAGCCTTCCCACCAGCGGCGCGGACGGCTCATCTTCGCGCCGGCAAGAATCGTCGCGCGCAGATTCGCGGGCACCGCCACGGTGCGCAGCTTTTCCGAAATGGTCTGGTCGAACCGCTGCGATTCCTCCAGCCACGCGCGGAGCTGCGGATCGCGCTGCGCCTGCGCGAGGGCTTCGGCAAAGGCCGGATCGCTCGCATCGCCGCCGCCGGGCCGATACGCGCTGAGAAGGATTTTGGCTTGTTCGTTCATGCGTCTCCTTTCGTCCCGGCGATATTTTGCATGGGAATGATGTTGCGCAGTCCCCCGCCCCGCGTCTCGATCAGGAGCTGCCGGAGCTGCACCTTGCCGCGCGAGAGCCGCGACATCACGGTGCCGATGGGCACTTCGAGCACGTCGGCGATTTCCTTGTAGGAAAGTTCCTCGAGATAAAAAAGCGTGAGCGGCGCGCGGAAGACTTCATCCACCTGCGCCAGCGCGCCGACGACCGTGCCGCCGTCGATGTCGTTGACGATGGACGGCGCGATGGATGGAAGCTCAGGCGTCGTGTCGTCGAGTTCGACGTGCTGGAATTTCGTATTGTGCCGGTAAGTGCTCACGTATTCGCGATAGAGAGTGGTGAAGAGCCACGATTTGACCTTCGAGCGGTCGCGCAACTGGTGGCCTTTCGAGGCCCAGAGGTAAAAAGTTTGCTGCGTCAAATCCGCCGCCTCGCTGCCGTTCTTCGCGAGGCTGAAGGCGAAGCGGTAGAGCGGAGCATAGTGGCGATCGACAAGTTGCTCGAAGTCGTTCATGGGCTCGGTTGCAGTGTCGGAGGCGCGGGCGCGGGTTTTTATTCCCGTTGGTTCGGGAGGAAAACGACGCACTGCGGTTGGTGCAATATCGGCGCGGGCGGTGACCGCGATTATGGCGACCCGGCAGGCTTGCTCCCGCCGGATTCGAGCCGCGCGATCTTCTCCGACGTCAACGTGCGTCGGCGCTTCACCATGTCCGGCTTCCATGTTGGATCCTCACGAGAGATTTGGTCGAGCAGCACGCCCGCGCGTTTCCAGAAAGCGAGCGCGGTCACGGCATCGCCGGCCTCTTCCTGCTTCTCCGCCTTTCCGCATTCGATGTAGGCATTCAGAAAAATGTCGGAGGTGGCTGTGTTTTCGTCGCGGATCGGCGCAATGAGGATCGTTTCACCCACGACGGCGAACTTTAGATTAGCGAGCCCGGTAATGTATTTGAGCGCCGCGCTCAAAGGCACATTCTTGATGCTCAGCGTGAGGCGCGGCTGCGCGTCGACGGGTGGAATTCCTTGCAACACAATCTTTACGCCCTCGCCATTTGGATCGTTGGCCTTGCTCTGTTCGATCAGGATTTTGACCGCGTCCTCAATCGTCGCGTTCTTAAATTCGAGCTTCGGAAAAACTATGCGTTCCGCTGCTGCGAGTGCGCGCGTTGGATTGGGCGCGGGGAGATTTTTCGCGGCGGGAGGCTCTTTAATCCCGGTGCCGGGCGCGAGTCCGCGCACGTCGGGATTCCCGGCAGCGACGGCGGATGGGTTGGTGAGGAAGCCGGGCTTGCCGGGAAGTATTTTGGCGGGCTGAGGCTGCTCCGGCAGCACGGGCTTCGCAGGTGGCAGCCCGTCGGGTCCGATGACGGATGCAGTCACCGTGAGCAGCGTCATACGCCCCTTGTCTCCGGCTTCGCCAGCGATGAGCAGCGTTTGCCCGGATGCGAGCGAGGCGCTGGTTTCCAATGTGCGAGTGCGAACCATCCCGGATTCGACGAAGCCCGCCGTGTATTTGAGAACGAGGCGAATGCGTCCGTCCGCGGTGATCGTCGGCACGACATCGAACTTGAGGCCGGGAGGCTCCAGTTGGTCCTTGGACCTCCCGATTTCCATCGTCGCGCGCTGGCCGGATCGCGTGATGACCTTCGGCGTGCTCAGCATGTCCACGCCTTTCATGTCGTTGAGCTTTTGCAATTCCATCTGGAATTCATTCACGCTGAGCATCCGCTGGCGGCCGGCTTTGTCGCCTGCGGGGGAAACACCCAGCGTGCCGGCTGGCGCCTCGATGGCTTTCATCTCGATCATGATTTGCAACGCAGCGGGTGTTTCCGGCGCGGGTGATTTCACCTGCGCAAACGCGCTGCCCGCGATCACGGCGGCGATGGCCGTCGCCGCTGCGATCCGCGAGCCGATGTCTGAGGCGCTGCGGTCGCGATGCTCGTCCACGATGGCGCGCACGCGGCCTTCGAGCGTGGATGGCTGCGCCATCGCCACGGCTTGCGGGCAGGTGAACATCGGGGCCGCGAGTGCGCGGGTGGCTTCGAGAAGTTGCATCGCGTATTCGCGTGGCGCGGCTCCGCGGCGGAGCACGAGGTCGTCGCAGGCTTGCTCCTGCGTGCGATGCAGCGCGCGCATGGCGAGCCACACGAGCGGATTCGGCCAGAAGAATGCGCGGACGATTTGCGCGAACTGTCGCGACAGAAAATCGCGCCGCGCAATGTGGCCGAACTCGTGCGCGAGCGCCGCGCGGAGTTGCGCTTCGGGCCATGCCTTCGCCGAAGCGGGCAGCAGGACGACGGGACGCGGCCAACCCCAAGTCAGCGGCACGGCGCAATGCGGCGACTCACGCAATTCCATTGTCCCAAATTCCTCTGTCATCTCCGCGACCGAACCGGATGTCACAGGCGAACTTTGCCGCCGCAGCCCGCGCAATTTCCAAAAGCCCGCGCCCTGTCGGCCCAGCAGCGCGAGCACACCAGCGAGCCACATTCCGCCCGCGACCACGGACCACGCGGGAAATTTCCACGCAGCCTGCGCGGGGACGGTCTCTGCAATTGCGGATGGCGATTCATGGACCGCAGCCGGGGTCGTCTGAATCGTCTGCGACGCTAGAACGGGACGCTGCCACGACCACGACCAGCGCGGCGGGATCGCGAGCGTCAGCGGCAGGATGGCGAGCGCGATGAATGCGGCCAGCCACACGAGATGCCGGCGCGCCGCCGAAGCTGCGCGCGCGAGCCATGCGACGCCGAACGCCGCGAGCAGGATCGCGGAACTTTTCAGGCAGAGATCGAGAACGAGCGGGAGATGGGATTCGAGGTTCATGGGTGCGGGGAGTTATTTGGATTTGGCCTGGCGGATGATTTTTTCGATGCGCGCCAGTTCGGCGGGATCGAGCTTCGCATCGACGAGCGCGGCGACGGCATCCGCGAGCGAACCGTCAAAGAAGGTCTGCACGACGCGCTGGAGTGCCGAGCGGCTGGCTTTCTCGCGCGATTCCCTGGGCATGAAGATGTAACGCGGCCCGTCCTCGCGATGTTTGATCGCACCCTTTTCTTCCAAAATGCGAAGCATGGCGCGGACTGCGGAATAGCTCGGCGGCTCGGGCAGCGCGGCGAGGACATCCGCGGCGGTCGCCTCGCCGCGGGCGTGGAGGATGTCCATGATCTGGCGTTCACGGCGGCTGTGCTGGTGGTGTTTCGGAGGCATGTGCTAAGGAATTAGCATTCCTCCAAAAGCGCGCAAGCACGATCTGCTAATTATTTAGCATACCGGCCCGTCTGTTGATTCGCTTGGCGCGCGCGCCGCGCTTTGCTTTGCTCAGCGCATGAAAATTTCCACCGCATTCTTCGCCACGCTGCTAGCCACCGCCGTTTTTGCCCAAGCCGCCTCCGAACCCATCGCGCTCTGGCCGGGCGTGCCGCCGGGCGACAAGGGCGGGCTCCCGCCGGAGGCCGACGTGACGAAGCCGACGGACAATGTCGTTTCTGGAAAGCCGGTGATTCGTCTCGGCAATGTCTCGAACCCGACGATCACCGTTTTCCCTGCTCCCGCAGAAAAGGCGACCGGCGCGGCGGTGATGGTCTGCCCCGGCGGCGGCTACCACATTCTCGCGATGGATCTCGAAGGCACGGAAGTCTGCGAGTGGCTGAACTCGATCGGCGTGACGGCGGTGCTGCTGAAATACCGCGTGCCCGCGCGCGAGGGGCTGCCGAAGCACGCGCCCGCGCTCCAGGATGCGCAGCGCGCGATGGGCATCATCCGGCAGCGCGCGGGCGAGTGGGGTCTCGATCCGGCGCGCGTGGGCTGCCTCGGGTTTTCGGCGGGCGGGCATTTGTGCGCGGCACTTTCGGCGAGCATCGCCGTCCGCACATACGAGGCGATCGACGATGCGGACAAACAAAGCTGCCGCCCGGATTTCATGGCGCTGATTTACGCGGCGTATCTCACGCAGAAGGACAAGGGCGATGAGGTGTCGCCGGACACGGCGGTTTCAAAACTCACGCCGCCCACTTTCCTCGCGATGACGGAGGACGATCCCGTGCGCGCCGAGACCGCGCTCTTCTATTATCTCGCGCTGAAAAACGCGAAGGTCCCCGCGGAGCTGCATCTCTACCCGATGGGCGGCCACGGCTACGGGCTGCGCCGGACGCCTTTCAACATTAGTACCTGGCCGAAGCGCGCGGAGGAATGGTTGCGCGCGCTCGGGGCGCTCGACCGGAAAAATTGAATTAGGCCCGCGAATTTCTGCGGGACGCCATCCAGAGCGCGCCGAAAAGCGCGAGCCCGATTGTCGTCGGCTCCGGCACCGACTTCCCCACGCGGAATCCAAATGCGTTCCCGGAGCCCGAGTCCGATTGATCGAGAAAAATCCGGGTCGATGCCTGCTGTAGCACCGCGGTCACATCCCACGATCCGCCGCGCACCCCGCGCCCGCCGCTCCCATCGGTCGTATCGTTCCATTCCGACACATTTCCGCCCTGATCGAACGTGCCGTAAAAGCTCTTCGACTGCGTGTAACCGCCGGCCGCCGTGAGATAGTTCTGCCCATTGTCGATCGTGAAGGAGCCCGTCACCGCATAACCGTCGTCGAAACCGTTGGCCGAGGCGTCGTCCGAGAAAAAATTCCCGACCCGCGTGTTGTCGGGAGTCGCGCCGGGAGGCTGATCGCTGAACGGCTGGAGGTTCGTCCTCATCGGATAGCGCCAGTAGTTATCCGAGTCCCCGCCGAGACCCACTGGCTGATGATACGCCGCCTTAAACCACTCATTCTCGCTGGGCACCCAAAACTGCGCGCCCGAATTCCGCGTCACCGTCGCGGCATTCCCCGGCGTCACCGTCCCGCCGGAAAGGGTGTAAGCCCCGGTCTCCGTGCCACCGCTCCCCTGCCCGTTGTGCAGCCAGTTCGTAAAGCGCGCCGCATCGAAGAAACTCACATAGACCACCGGCATGTTGGCAAACCCAGTCCTGATCGAAAACTTCGAGCCGATGGAAGCATTCACATTAAAAAGGATGCCTCCCAACGCCGTAGTCCCCATGTTCAAATCGTATAGTCCCAATGAATTGGCTCCGGTCCCATCCACACTATTTAGAAACTCCGCATACTGCGAGTTAGTCACCTCATAAGTCCCAATCCCAAAGGCCGCATTGACCGTCCCAATCCCCGGCACCGATCCACTATTTGCAGGATCCGCCGCATTCCCCGGATTACCCACCGTGACAAAATCCATCGTGAGCGCGAAGGCATTCAAAGGGATGAGGACGCAACCCAAAAAGATTCGGTGGAGTACGGGGGTAGTCATGGAGCGCGGATAGTAATGGGCATCAACCCCATGTCAAACCACCGTTCAGGCAGAGCCCCGGCGATCCGTTGCCACCACCGCGCATCGTGTGCTATGAATGACGGCAACCAGCAAAATGCCGCATGGAAACCGACCCGAAGAAACTTCGCCAACTGCGCTTGAATCAGCCGCACATGACCTCCGCAGAATTCTATGCACAGATGGAGCGCAGCATGAAAGCAGCCTCGCGCAGCGCACCGCCCACGAAGCGCGCGTCCTCCGCGACTGGGCGCAAACGCGCGGCTTGATTCTCGATCCGGCGCGCTGGCTCGCTCCTGCGCGGAAAGGCGGAGCGGAGCATCTTGTGTGGCGTGACGATGGAGTTGGGCGCGTCATCAAACTCACCCTCCCGGGCGAATGCGGCGGGACCGTGGATGCGGAGGAAGTTTTCGACGAGGCATGGGACGAATGGGTGCCGCGTCCGCACACGCGCATCGCCACGCCACTCGAATATCTCGACCGGCTGCTGCTTGCGAACGAACTCTTCGGCGACGACATCGCGCTCCTCGGCGTGCTCGATGCGGGCGCGGGAATGCAGGTCGTCACGAGCCAGCCGACCATCCTCGGCGATCCGCCGGAGCCAGAGGACATCGCCGCCTTTATGACCGCGCTCGGCTTCGCGCGGCTGCACGCCATCACGCGCCGTGCCTCGCTCGCGGGCGCGGGCACGGTGCCGAGCGGCGAGATCGTCGTCGCCGAGCTGCGCATGAATCCCGCCGCGCGCACCGCCGCGCTCGACGGGCAGCCGCTCACGCTCACGCCGGGCGAGTTCGACATGCTGCTCTCGCTCGCTCGCGCCAAGGGCCGCGTGAAAACGCGAGAGGCGCTGCTTTCCGAAATCCGCGACCGCGAGTGGGAGGTCTTTGACCGCGCGATCGACGTGCAGATTTCCGCGCTGCGGAAAAAACTCGGCGACGATCCGAAGTCGCCGCGCTTCATCCGCACCGTGCGCAGCGCCGGCTACATGCTCGTCGATCCCGACGCGCCGCCGTTGTGAGCCGATGAAGATTTCCTTCTCCCTGCGCTGGCAAATCCTCGCGTGGTTCTTCGTGAACCTCGCCGTCATCGGCGCGGCGCTCTTTTTTTCCCTGCGCGAACAGTTCCGCGTCGGCATCGACTCGCTCCTCGCGGGGCCGACCGGTGCGCGGATCGAGGCCATCGCTCAGCCGCTCGCCGCCCAACTGCGCGGGCTCCCGGAAGCGCAGTGGAGCGCCGCGCTCGAACGCGCGACCGGCAGTGGTCTGGAAAAATTCCTGCTCATCGCCGGGAGCCCGCGTCTCTACTGGGCCGGCGTGCATCTCGACAGCGCGCCGGGCGCCGCACCATTTTCCGCGACGCTCCTGCTCGCGTCCGACTCGCTGCGCGGCGGCGGGCTTTTTTTCGACTACACGCCGTGGCTCTGGCTCGGCGGCGGGCTCGTGCTGCTCTCGGCGCTGCTCTGGCTGCCCTTCGTCCATCGCCTCACGCGCTCGCTCGCGCTGCTCACGCGCAATGCCGAAGCCATCGCGCAGGGAAAATTCGAGCCCCTGCGCGAGATCGGATCACGCGATGAAATCGGACGCCTCAACCGCGCCCATCGCAACATGGCCGTGCGGCTCGATGGCTTCGTCGCTGGGCAAACCGCGCGCACCCACGAAACCGGCGGCACCGGCCTGGGCCTTGCGATCGTGAAAAGCTGCATCGAAGCCTGCGGTGGCCGAGTCGCCGTGCAAAACCGCACCCCGCGCGGCCTGCAACTCGACTTTACTCTCCAGCGCGCGCCCGCCGCTTGATCTCGACTCCACGCAAGCGCGCGGCCATGCTGCGGGAACATGCCCGCATCTCCGCACGTCTGGCGAAACCGCAGCCCCGGCGATCTTTCGATCGAACTCGATGAAGTCCGCGCCGGGGATCTGAACGCGGCGATCGAGGCGGCGGTGAATGCGGCGGCGGCATGGCGTCGCGCGCCGCTCGTGGAAAAAATCGCGCGCATGAAAGCGGTGCAGCAAGACATCGCGGCGGCGAAAGACCGGCTCGCGCGCGGCATCGCGATCGAGACGGGAAAGCCGCTCACCGAGGCGCTCGGGGAAGTGGGCGCGGTCATCGCGAAGATCGACCTGACCATCGAGGATGCGAAGCGCTGGCTCGCCGAAGAAAACTGCACCGGCCCGCACGCCGCGATCGTGCGGCGGCGCGCGCGCGGGCCGGCGGCGGTGATCGCGCCGTTCAATTTTCCACTGCACCTCGGGCACGGCGCGAACGTCGCGCATCTGCTCGCGGGGAATCCGGTGATCTTCAAACCGTCGCCGCTGTGTGCGAATGTGGCGGCGGATTACGGAGCGATCATGGCAGCGGCGTTTCCGGCAGGCGTGTTCCATGTCCTGCAAGGCGGCGCGACGGAGGGCGAGGCGCTGTGCCTGGATGCGCGCGTGCGCTCGGTGTGCTTCACCGGTTCGGCGGCGGTG